>JAIYDC010000135.1 GCA_027487685.1 Pseudomonadota bacterium
ATGGCTAAGAAAGCAGCGAAGAAAGCTACAAAGAAAGTTGCAAAGAAAGCAACAAAGAAAGTAGCAAAGAAAGCAACTAAGAAAGTAGCTAAGAAAGCTACAAAGAAAGCAGCTACTAAGAAAGCTCCGGCCAAAAAGCCAGCAGCCTAGCTAAAAAAGCCCTCGAAAGAGGGCTTTTTTTTTGCCTTTTTTTCCAATCCCCTCCGTTCCTTCTTCCTACCGCTTCCGATTTCTAAGAAAAACCCTCGATAGTGTTGTGAGTGCTGGCCTTAAGCTAAGCGGAACCATTGCTGGCAGCTGTCCCCTGAAATCCACCTGAGGTGCGAAGACCACCAGAGTTAAGCGCAGAAGGGTCGACGTCACGAAAAGAGTGACGTACACATTCCATCCACCCGGCAAAATTTTCATCACCAGCGCTCCCAATATGGACCCCAATAGCATGCCCGTCGTATTCAAAAGTGCGATGTAGGTGATGACGCTGGTCCGCTCCCGATCATTGATTTTTTGATAATAAAGGAGGGTGGTGGAGAGCTCGAAGGCGGCCCAGAAGCAACCCGAGAGGAATTCTATTCCCGCGATCCACCAATAGTATTGAGAAACTGCCCAAAGGAGAGGGTTCAGAGAGATCCCGATCGTTGCCACTAGGAGCAACCTATTTATGTGCCTGGCCCGTGCTCGTTTCTGGAGTAGCCGGAACATGAGCATCCGTCCGAAGTACGAAAAAGAGGTGATCGCCATGAACTCCAGGTAATTGAACCGGAGTTTGCCTAGCATGTAGGGACCGAAGTAAGGGGCCGAGAAGTGGACGGCAACGAAGAAGAGGAAGAGGAAGGTGATGAGTTTTCCTTGTTCAGTCCCTCTGAGCCGTCCGAGGAATTGGGAAAGCGGTAGTCTCACCTCAGATCCGGGAGGGAGGTCGTAATCTTGGTGATTGGCATGGACCTCGTAGATCGAAAGGCACTTCAGCACAAAACCTAGGGCGAAAATGCCAACATAAACAGTCAGCTCCAGATTCTGTCCTTTCGCCCAAAACAGAGTAACTCCGCTGGCGATAAGGCCCAGAAAAACCGCCAACTGCGCGAACTGACCCCTGATCGAAAAAAAACGGGGTCGGAACGACGGAGGAACGGTATGCCCGATTAGTCTATTCCAGGGTGGATTTAAGGAGAGAAGACTTGCCCAGTAGAGCCCAAGGATTCCGATGATCAGGACTGTAGAATTCAGGCGTAAGGTCCCGGCAAGTATTAAAGGAATCAGCGAGAGGGCCTGGAGCGAAAGAAAGAGAATCATGCGCCGTTTGAGCGAATAGCGGGTGAAGAAGCTCCGGATACTCAGGAGCTGGACCAGGACTCCAAGGAATTGTGGGATCACAGTCCCAAGGCCCGCGGTGACCTCCGAGATGCCCAGGGCCAGCATGAACGCTCCGAAGTAGCTCTCGGCCATACCGATGTTCAGGTTCGTATAGGCGGCATCTCGGAACGAAGCGCGGACATGCTGTTTAGTAGTGACGGTGTTTTTGCTCATCGGTCAGGCCTGTGTTATCCTCGAAGCAACTCTAAGGATATCAAAACCACTCCCCATGAAATACGTAAATAAGATTTTTTTTAAAGGCCTCATCGTCGTCCTCCCCATCACCCTGACTTTCTATCTTCTGGTCTGGGCGAGCTACAAAATTGAATCCCTCTTCGGCTCGAGTGTTGAGTGGCTCGTAGGTAAGTGGCTGTATATCCCAGGGCTAGGAATCGCAGTGAGCGTGTTGTTTATTTTTTGCGTGGGCCTTCTGGTCAACAACTACATCACGGGTCGATTCTTTTCCTGGTTAACTGCGACCCTCGAAAGGGTCCCGTTGATCAAGGTGATCTACAATCCACTTAAAGATCTCATGGCCTTGATCCCAGGGAGAAGCTCGGAAAAAGATAAACCCCAGCGGGTGGTCCTTGTCCCCCTTGAGCACCTGGGAGTAAATGCTCTGGGGATTGTGACGCGAGAAGAGCTCGAGGTAGAGCTTCCTGGTACAAACCTCATCCCGGTGTATATTCCCCTGAGCTACATGCTTGGTGGCATTACGGTTCTTATCGACCGGGATAAGGTTCAGAAGGTAGATATCCCTGTGGATCAGGCGCTTAAGCTTTCCGTTACTGCCTGGATTAAGGCCCGAGAGAGCGAATAGATTTACTTCGGAATAACCGCTGAGATATAGGCCGTGAACTGCTCCACGGTCTCCCGGCGAAGCTTGAGCTCCCGGTATGCGACCCCGCTCATATCAAAAATCCGTTTAGCGATCTGATTTTCCAACGTGTCACTGTACTTATCCGACAGGAAGACAACTTCGCGGACCTTCACCGTAGAGATCATTTTGGCGCATTCGTGGCATGGGAACAGCGTCACGTAGCAGCGGGAGTGGCCAAGGTCGGCCTTTGCATGGAGGATGGCGTTGGCCTCGGAGTGAACAACGTAGGCGTACTTTTGTTGATCTAGCGGTACGGCGCGGTTGTTTCCCCAAGGAATCTTCGTTTCGTCGATTCCTGCGATCTGACCATTGTAACCCATGGATAGCTGGTGATTATTGTCATCCACGAAGACGCAGCCGACCTTCGTATTAGGGTCCTTACTTTTGAAGGATGCCATGATCGCCTGGAGCATGAAGTACTCGTCCCAATTGATGTGAGAAGCGACCGGAAGGAAGTTCACCTGTTGATCCATAAAACGCGACCTCTCATAAGAAAATACCTAAACTTTTTGGAGTGCGGGGAGTATTCTTTAAGGGTCAAAAACTGTCAATCCAAGGTGTCCATATGAAATACGAGATTCCCCGTGAAGCGTTCAAACAGCGTCTTGAAGATCGCCTGAGTTTTGTCTTCGTCGACCTCCTTCCGGAGGACCGTACGCCGGTGAAGTTCCAGGACGTCACTCACATCAATTACTCTTCCCAATTTAAGAATCAGTTTGCGGAACAGTTCCCGAATAAAAATCAAAACGTGATCCTCTATAGTCTTGCCATCGGCGACGACGCTCCCGCACGGGCGGCCAATGACCTGGCGGAAGCGGGTTACAACTTTGTTTACTTCTACAACGGGACTCCAGAAGACGTAGTTCTGGATAAGGGTCTGAACTAAGCGAATGCTAAAAATGAGTTAACAAAAAGGCCCTCTTGTGAGGGCTTTTTTATTTCAATTAGAGGTAGTTGCACCAGATCTGAGCGCGGCCATAACCCGGGACGAAGGGGTCAAAGCGGTTGGTGTAGACATAGGCTTCGCGGAACTGACCCATGGGAACGAAGTCCCGGAAATAGGCCGAGAACCAACGGCCACTAGAGGTCATGGAGGCGACGTCACCCTGACAGAAGACCGGGCGGCCCCAGAAATTGTAGATCCGGGCAATAGTGATCTCTGGAGTGACAATAATCTCGGGCTGAACGAACCACTGGGCGAAGGCCGAAGAGGTGACGATCAGGGCCAGAGCAAAGACGAGCGGCTTAAGTTTCATGGGGGACTCCCTTTGACGTTAATATTTGATTAGGCAATTAACATCAGCCAAAGCTGTTTTCAAGAGTTTGTTATCAGACCAGGAATGGAAGAGTAATTCCTACAGGCCCTGTTTAACGATGGGCCGCAACTAACCGCTATACATGGGGCCATGGATTGTGGAATCTTAAGGTTAAAAGTCTATTTAAGGAGGACTCAGCTATGATTACCTATGAAAACTATAAAATCATTCACCTGACTTCGATCATGATCCTTTTCACAGGACTTGCGATCAGCTTCTATGGCGTAAACCAGAAGCACATTAAGATGCTGACCGGGATTGGCACTCTGCTGACCCTTGTCGGTGGCATGGGACTCATGGCCCGCCTTGGGATCGGTCACGGTACCGGATGGCCACTTTGGATTAAGCTCAAGTTTGCGATCTGGTTCCTGATCGGAATCGGAGGCGTCGTTGTTGCTCGACGGTTCCCGTCCTATGGTAAAGTTGCTTACTTTGCGAGCTTGGCGCTCTTTGCGGTTGCTGCTATCGTCGCTAATTACAAGTTCTAGATCATCGCGGGGTCAGATCAATGACCCCGCGACGTTTTTTTCCTTTCCAATTCTCTTTATTGCAATCAAAATCATTATATGATTCACGCTCTTTTACAGCTTCTCATTTATGTGATCATCGTTGACGTGCTCTTGAGCTACTTTCCCCAGTTCCGTTCCCAAAAATGGGCCGAGCTTGTTCACAAGATTGCGGACACTCCCCAGAAGCCGATCCGCGAACTTTTACCTGATGGCCTCCCGCTGGATCCGGCACCGATGATTGTTATCATCCTGATTCAGATGCTGATGTACGTACTATAAGGAAAATCTTCATGGATGAGATTGAACACCTGGTAGACGAGACCTACCGCCACTACCACGAGCACTTCGAGCCGGATAAGAAATCGCCGCCTCTTGTGCTCGATTCCGATCTGGAGGCCAACTATCCGGCGGCCAATGGCCTCATTTACCATATTCAGAAAACAGCTTCGGTTTTTGTTATCAGGACCCTAGTTTCAAAAAATATTCGTGACGACTTCGAACGCATCCTGGCCGCTCCTGAAGATTACCCAAGCCTGAGGCTCCTCGAAGGAGGAGACGGCGAGCTCGGGGGCCAGTTGAAGTTTTTTATGGTCGAGAACCCGAGTGAAGCGGAGATCATCCACGATCAGCTCCACAACCGCCGGTTTCCGATCTCCGAGGAACTCCTGTGTAACCTTTCTGACCCGGGCTTTAGCTGGTGGCTCACGAAAAAAATGGCGGGGTTCCAGATCTCCTTCACGATGTCTGTCGCGGCCAGTGCTGAGACCGTGAAGATCGGGCCTCTCGGTGACCGGGAGCTCGCACTCCGGAACTTTTTGCGCTTCGCCGAGCTCGTCAATGAAGCGGGCATTGAAATGAATATTCAGAATGAGGTGAACCGCGTTCAGTTTAATGACTGCGAGGAGTTTATCCTGGAAGAGCTTAAAGACGTCTTCGAATTCGGTGTGATCACCCAGACCTTCAAGGATATTTTTAAAATTCTGGCCCGGAAAACCTACGATTTCACCCGGCTGGAAGAAGTATGGTATTACCTGCACGAACTTGCGGCCGTGCGACGGTTCTGGATTCAGGTCCAGTATGATTTGAATCCGGGTGAGACTTAGTGCTGAGGGCCCTTGAGGCTTTCTTCGTGCTTGGCCGCTAAGAAGCCAGTCACCATGAGCTGGGCCAGCATCCCCAGTTCCTCATCATCACTGATTCCATAGAACGTCTCGATATGTTGAACGAAGATCTCTACGTCTTCATCTGAAAGATGCTTCTCCACCATGGCCATCATGTCATCGGACTGCATTTTTTCTAAAGATTGGAAGAAAGAAGTAAGGATTTGATGCTTTTCTGATTTCATTGACACGCCTTTTGGTGTCACTATTGCACCACGAAAATTCTAGGTTGTCATTTAGTAAACAACATGCGAACTAAGGATAATTGTTGGAGTTCTAGGTAGAATTACTTAGAATAAAAACTTATTGATTAAAACGATTGATCTACGAAAGGCGACCGAACAATGAAAGTGACGCTCCTCTTCTTCTCCCTCCTGACTTTTTCTACTTCTGTTGCTTTGGCGCAGGTGTCGACCATGCCTAGTCCGAAGGATGCGGAAGCGGATAGGAATAAGACGAGCTTTAATAAATTCCACGATCGGCTGAAGATCAACTTGTTCACCGTGTTCACCTCACCCACACTTTATGATATCGAAAGAGGAAACTACGAATACGGCGCGGTCGCCCCAGCGTCGCAAACTTTTCCCGGGAACCGCGACAGTGTTGCGACGAGCTTCTGGAATCAATTGAGCTTTAACTACAACTTCGGCGCGAAGATGAACTTCGTCTTCAATCCCCGGTTCAGCTTCTATCCGGTCCGCGCGAAACAGGACGCCACGAATAACCCGAACCCGGATCAAACAACCTTCCAGGTCGAGGACTTCCTCGTGGGCTTCCAGGGAGTGGTTTTCTCGTCCGAAGATAAGAAGTTCAACCTCTGGATACGTCCCGGTGTTCGGCTTCCGACGAGCCGCGCCTCCCGGAACACAACCAATGCTGGTTTCGGGTCGACCTCATATCAATATGAATTCGCTTACCTTCCTACCTACGACTTCAATAAAACCTGGCAGGTTGGTATCTTTGGTCAGTTTCGGCAGTGGATCTTTAACGATCGTTATAGTCATGCACGCTTCCGATTTTATACCGCCCCTTACGTTCAATACACGATCAACGATACCAATCGGATCCAGCTTTATTTCGAGAGTATGATCGAAAATAATAAGCGCTGGGAAGCAATCGGGAAGAAGAAGTCGCCGGTCTTCAAGGACATCTGGCAGAACGTCTTTGTTGGTGTGAGCCATGACGTGACACCTAAGTTCAATGTCTTCCCATTCGTTGGTATCTTCCCTGATGATCCCGATGGATTGTCTAATAAATCGGTATCCCTTGGGGCCTGGATTTCTTACCAGATTAAGTAAGTAAGAACCTCACTCAGTCCTAACCAGCATCTGATAGTTTAGGATCGTGTTCATGAAAATGAGGCGTGCTTCATGGAACGAGGCTTCGGCGTTGGCCTGAGTCTCTTCCCGCAGGTTCACGAGAAACAGGTTTCCCCCACCAGTTTGAAATTTCATAATCTCTGCGTCGACGAGTTCTTTCGCCTTCGTGAACTCAATCTTGCGCTGTGAAACCTGTTCTAGTCGAAGCTGAAGAGACCGTCTCAATGCAGTGACCTCAAAGCCATAGGTCTGCTGACGGAGGAGCAATTCTTTCTCTGCCGCTGTCCTGCGCGCCCGGGCGGCGGAAATGTTTCCGTGCCCTAAGTTCCACTCGATAGGCACGCTGACTTGTGCCATGACCATCAGGTAATCAAGTGGCATCTGGGGCCGATTATCGACGGTACGTTTGAAGTACTCACTAGTGACATCGAACCGAGGTCTCAAATCCTGTTTGGCGAGTTCGAGGTCCACATCAAATTTGGCAACATTGAGGGAGAGATTTAAGAGGTCTGGCCGACTCCGTTTGAGGCCCTCGATATCGGACGCCAGGTCGAGATGACTCAGGAAACGAGAAAGGTCATCCGGGTAATCTTCATAATCTTCGTCGGAGCTCGGGATGAGAGGGCTTCCTTCTTGGTCGCGGTAGAAGAGGGCAAGGGCATACTCTGCACGAAGGAGCCGCTCTTTAGCGGCCTGAAGACCGCCTTTCCGATTAGCAACATATTGCTCATTCTCAGTCACGAGGATGTTGGCCACGTCGCCTTTTTTGCTTCGAGCGACAAGAAACTCGTTCCTGGTTTCCCCATTCTGCAACAGCCTCTCATAGATCCGGTTAATTTGCTTCGCCGTGACCCATTCCCAGTAAGCGATCTGGCTTAAACGCGCTATCTCCCATTCGGTTAATCTCTTTTCGCCACGAGCAATCTTGGCGTTATATTTTGCGTTTCGAAGGGCCGCTCGATCAGGGTCTGTGGTCAGGTTTTTCCAGAGTGATAGTTTGATACCCAGAAGAGTGTAGTTTCCGGTTTGTGTCGTCGGATTTCCGGTATGGTAGATCGGTGCCAGGAAACCTTTTGGGTTACTTATCTGTTCTGCTCCCGCGTAGATTTTAGAGTTCGCAAAACGTAGGGGCTTTTCCAGTTGGGTCCGGGACAAAGTCGTATTGTGATCATGTTTAGTTTGCCGCTTGTAATCGGATACTATCTTGGCATCGAAGGCACCTCGCGCACCTACGACCGCAAATTCTCCCGCATCAAGCCGCTCGATCGCTGCCTGCACGGTTGGGTGATGCTTCAATGCACTTTCCTTCACCAGATCTGGGGTTATGGCGGCCAGAAGAGGAGAGGAAAAAAAAGCTAAAAGACATACGTATTTCATACTCACTCCGGAATCTCTTGGGTCGAGGCTTCGAGGCTTCCCGGGGCGGCGTCGAGGGACGGAGGAAATCCATTGAACTGCCTCCAGAGCTCATATCCGAGAGAAACCTTGTTAAGTAGAATCCATCCATTGACTCGAGTCCCCTGGCGGATGAATCGGGACTCAGGCCATTTTTCCCCCTTTTCCGGGAGAACGATCACTCGGAAAAGTCCTTCCGGGGTTGCTGTCTGATCTACAAAAGAGACGACGCCGCCAAACGTTCCCACGGCGACCGAGGGCCAGCCGGAGAACTGAATGGCAGGCCATCCCTCGAACTGAAGCCGGACTTGTCTGCCATCGTGCACGAGAGGCAGGTCATTACCGCGGATGAACATTTGTGCTGATAGCTGGCCACTTTTTGGCACGAAGATGGCCACGACCTGGCCCTGATTGATGACCACAGAACTCGTGCCGACGAGGAGACGGACGATGGTTCCGTCACTCGGGGCAAGGACGAGCTGTGACTCTTGGCGGGTGAGTTTTGACTGCATCTGCGTGTAAGTGGCGAGTGCCTGGGCCTCTGAAGACTGGGCATTTTTATAGGCAATGATTGCTTGCTCCATCTCTTTTCTTGAGCTGATGCCCTTGGTGTAGAGTTCTTGTTGGCGGTCATAATCGTACCGGGCCGTACGGACAACGGCGACAGCGGCCTCGTACTGGCTCTTGACGGCATCGAACTCAGTCGTCAGCCGCGCCATGTAATTCGGATCGATGTCCACAATCTCCATCACTGGCTCTCCCTTCTTAACGAAAGAGCCCTCCTTCACGAACCACTTCTTGATTCGGCCTGAAACTGTAGCATGGATGTTCTGGACTCGGTCTTGAGGGAGATAGGCCATCACTTTTCCAGAGCCATCGGCGGTCTGTTGCCAAGGGATCGCGATCAGAAAGACCAGCATAAAAAGAAAGAAGATCACAAGCAGCCGGGTAACGAGCTTCGCTGGCTCTGGCAGATCGTGGAGCTTGAGCATCTCCCTTGGAGTCGCTGCGTACTCTTCTTTGTATTCGATCGGGATCACCGAGTAGGCGATCGAGGGATCAGTTTTTTCTTTCTTAAGCTCGGCCATAATTTTCAATTTCCTTCAGAAGGTCCGCGGGCCCGGTTAGTTCCGTCATCATTGAGCGCTCGAGCATCCGGTAGCTCTCGAAGTCGCCCTGGTAGTAGCGCTGGGTGAAGAAAAGGAGAGTCCACCCTTGAGATTTATCAAGCAGCTCGCTAAAAACAAGCCTGCGTTTAAATGTTGATATCTGTTCGAAGTCAGGGGTCACGAGAAGGATCCGCGGCTTTAGGAGAAGTGCTCGCGCCACTTGAAGCGTTAGAAGCTGAGACTTTGAAAGGGGGTAACCGTTAGGCCTGATCTCCGTGTCTAGACCCTTCGGAAACTTTTCGATGTTTTCGTCTAGACCCAAGCGCTTCAGGACCGAAATGATCTCGGTTTCTGTGAAATGACGATGGCCAAGCCCTACCAGATTTTCACGAATTGTCCCAGCGAAGAACTGGTCATGACGGATGATCTGTACGTGGTTCCTGATGGCGCCAATATCTAGGTCTTGGAGAAGTAGACCTTCGTACTTAATCGTTCCCCCGGTATTTTCTGCGAAACCCATGAGTGAATCGTAGAAAAGCTGGATTGACGAGAAGCTCTTGACGAAGATGAGATTACGCGAACCTTCCTGGTAGGCGAAGTCAAACTGGTAGTTAGGGGAAAATGTGAGTCCTTCAAATTGAAAATCAAGACGCTTTGGGAGGAGTGCGTTTTCTTTGGGCTGCTCGAGAGGGTAGTCGTAGAAGCGAGCGATCATGTCGAGGGATGTGCTGTAATTATAAACGCTCAGGAAGAAGTTCTGTAGGTTCGGAAGTCCTGCGATGATGCTGTTTACGACCAGTGCTGCTGCCACAAGTTGACCTACGGAGAGTTCCTTCTTGAGCACCAGAAAACCTCCCATCCCAAGGAGGAGAACGTTCATAATAACGCCGAATATTTGAAGCCCAATGTGCTGCCGGAACTGAAAATTAAACAGGGTATTCCGGACCCCGAGCCATTCATTAAAGAGGTGCGTAATTTTAGCGTTTGAGAAATCTTTGCCTACGTCAGAACTAAAGATGTTTCTCGTCCGGCTAAGTTCCTCAACCCAGGCCACGACCTTGTATTTCCCGTCCGCTTCCGGAGATCCGGCCTTGACTCCGTCGGGCCCAAAGAGAATCCAGTTTAAAACCAGAAACTGGGCCATGAATCCCGCAAACCCGAGGAAGTACGGATGATAAAAGGCAAGAAGAGTGAACCCGATGACAAATTGAATAATGAAGCCAAAGCCACTCACGAAGAACGTCACCATGCTCGATTGCATGATGATTATGTCAAAGTACCTATTGAGGAGATCCGGTGAGTTGGCACTCCGGAAATAGCGGTCCTGGTAGTGAGTTAGACGCTCACTGATAATGAGGCCATAGCGTACGAACAACCGGCGCTGGAGAATCTCAACCGTATGGGTCTGAATCGCCTGGAGAGTTCCACTGCACGAGAGAATAAACAAAAGGAGAAAGCAGAGTACAACGAGGGGTTGAGTCATCGTCCTAACGCCTATGTTGTTAATGATCATTTGCACAGCAAGAGGCACACCGAGGCTCAGGAGTCCCGCTGCGAGTGTTGTGATGACGATAGACTTCACAAACCCCGTTTCGGGTTTAGACATAAGCCGCAGATTGTCCCGGAATCGCTCTCCGGAGCGAATAAGGTCATCGGTTTTGAGGTGGAACTGGAGCTTTCTACTCATAAGTATTCTCTTTAGGTGTGCTTGAAAAATCGGTCAGTCGTGAATAGATCCACATAAAAATAATTGTCGTCATGATGCCGAAGAGGATCGTCAGGTGAGGATTGAATCCGAAGGTGAATTGGTTAAGTGCCATTCCCAGAAAACCCGTAATGATCGTGAGGATCACGAGTGATGAGCGAAAAGATAGTCTGATCCAGCGGTCCAGGAGCATCCGGCAGATGAAAAACGACAGCAAGGGCCCAGTCGAAAGGTAGGCGAAATGGATCCCGAACCTCGAGGCCCCTGGGATGATCGAGAAGAGGTGGGCGCAAAGTACGATGGAAACCGTGATGATAAAGTTATCCAGGTTGATGTAGACCCGAAAGAGCTTTGAGCGGTCGCCGGCCATCAGGTCGTTCCAGAAGACCGCACTCATGGCGTTGATGGAGGAATCGAGGGTCGACATGGAGGCCGCAAGAATACTCGCGACCATGAGACCTTTGAGAGGAGTGGGGAAGTGATTTTCGATCAAAGAGGAGAAGAGTTTCTCTGGCTCTGGGATGGGTAAACCCTGCTTGGTGTAGAATGACCAGATGACGACCCCAAGAGAGAGGAAGATGAGGTTCACAAGAAAGGAGCCCAGGGCCGACCAACCAAGGGCGCGTTGAGCGGTTCGCACGTCCTTGGCCCCTAGCAATTTCTGCGTGAGGTCCTGGTCGACTCCGTGAGTGGCCGCATCGTACGCGATGCCTGCAAGAATCCCGTAGAGGAAGCTCACGAACTCGCCGCCAGAGCTCCAGAAGCTGAACTTTCCGTTGTCATAGCCAAAGGAGATCAGCTCTCCCCAAGTAAGGAAGCTCATCTTGCCCACGACGTAGTGAGCGGCGATCCCGCCAATGACGAAGATCATGGCCTGGATCATATCCGTCCGGACCACCGCCTTGAGGCCCCCTAAGATAATGTAGAGGAACGTCATGAGAGCGATAATAATCATGGCAAAGAAGAGAGAAATACCGAAGAATTCTGAAATGAGAATCGATCCGCCCAGGAGCTTGACACTGACGCCAATGAGTTTTGTGAAGATGTAAAAGAAAGCGAAAGTTCTCTTCCCGGAGTGACCCTCTTTACGAATGTCCGTGTACCCAAAGACTCCTCTCGCCAAGACCTCAAAGATCGTGAGTCCTTTCCCGTAAATCCTTGGGATAAAATACCAAGAAATAAAGCACCGGCTTATCACCGCACCAATGACGAAGCGAATGTAGGAGAGATTGTCGATGTAAACGTAGGTCGGGATGATCAGGAAGGCCATCGCCGAGAACTCTGTCGCGATGATCGACAGCACCGCCTCGGAGAACGTGATGCTCCGACCAGCGAGGTAGTGGTTTTCAATTGCTGTTAACCCCTCTTTCCTCTTCCCAAGAAAGTGTCGCTTCATGTACACATTCGCAGAGAGGGCGATCGAGAAAATCAAAATAATGTAGGCGACAACGACGGCCACATCCAACGGACTAAGTAGCATTCATCTTCCTTGATGAGTTTGATCTAAGTTTAAGGCGCAAAGCCTTTAAATCAAAAGGAAGTACTCTTTTTGCCGATGGAGGTCGTAGAGAGGGAGGTAGTGGTGGTAGTTCGCTTTGGCGTCAGTCGGTTCCGCAAGGACAACAATAGGAACAAAATCCTGAGCAATGAAGGAGGTCGTTTTCGAGTTCCGTTCGCTTTGGGCGTAGAACATCGTTCCTTCTTCCCAAAGAGACTTGAGCTGGGTCTCGGCTTCGAGGTTCACACCCTCATAGGAGACTGAACCTCGAAGATCAACCACAAGGGAAGAAATGGCGATGAAGACAGCGATGAGGTTTAACCAGATATAGTTCATTGATTAAATAGTAGGAGAATTTAAATTTTCTACAACAGCTTTTCCTCCAGGAACTCGTTTTACTGTCACTAATCACTTGAAACTTGGTGGATCAAAGAAGTTTTTTGACGCGCTATTTACAATGGCTTTGATCCCATGCTACATCGACAACAGCCGTATATTTGTACCTTTTCCCACCCGGATCTATCGTCTATTTCTTCTAGGTCTAAGTGGTTCTTAAGGTTGTTTTTCGAGACCACTTAGGATTCAGGCCTCACTGACATTCAAAATGCGCACCACACTTACTTTCTCTAAAGGAGAAAACGCATGTCTTTTATCGAACTCGGACTCAAAGAGTCCTCACTCAAAGCTATCGCCAAGATGGGATTCGAATCACCGTCTGAAATCCAGACCCAAGCGATTCCCGTCCTCATGGGAGGCGACGTCGACTTCATCGGCCAGGCCCAGACCGGCTCCGGAAAAACCGCAGCTTTCGTACTACCTCTTCTTGAGAAGCTCGACTTTAAATCACCGGCACTCCAGACGCTGATCCTCGCGCCAACTCGCGAACTTGCTAACCAGATCCATGAAGAAATTCAAAAGCTCTCAAGCTTTGAGCCGATTCGCTCTATGTCTGTTTACGGTGGAACGTCCATCGGTCTTCAGATCAAGGACTTCAAATCGAAAAAGCCCCAGATCGTGGCCGGAACTCCAGGACGAGTGATGGACCTTATCGAGCGCGGTGTTCTTAAATTCGACCAAACTCGCTTCGTTGTCCTCGACGAGGCCGATGAGATGCTCGACATGGGCTTCTTTGACGATGTAACGAACATCATCGCTGGTATCCCTGAAAAGAAAATTTGGATGTTCTCGGCCACTCTACCGGGCCCAATTGCCGATCTCGTTAACAAAGAGTTTTCGAATCCGGTCACGGTTCGGGTAACGAAGAAAGTTCTTACCGCTGACTCCGTCGAGCAGAAATGTGTCGTCGTTCGGCGCGAGAATCAGATCGAATCACTCTGCCGATATATGGATTATTCTGAGTCTATGTACGCGATCATCTTTACTAAGACGAAGATCGGCGCCAAGGAACTGACTGATGAGCTGAATGCTCGCGGCTATCCTACTGACGCTCTTCACGGGGATATGGACCAGGCCTCCCGGGATATGACGATGAGAAAATTCAAAGAAAAGAAGATTAACCTTCTCGTTTGTACCGACGTAGCTGCCCGCGGGATTGACGTCAATAACCTCACCCACGTCATTAACTTCGGCCTTCCCCAGGATAACGAATCCTACGTTCACCGTATCGGCCGAACCGGTCGAGGCGGCTCGAAAGGAATCTCCCTCTCAATCATCGAGCCTTCTGAGCAGGGGCGAGTGGGCCAGATTGAACGCCTGACCAAGGCCAAGATCGAGCGCGTCCAGCTTCCACGTGTGACTGAAATCCGCGAAAAAATCCTCGAGAAGTCCCTCAAGCGTTTCACAGACCATATAGCTTCGTTCCAGAATGAAGACGTTCTTCAGTACGATGCCTTCAAGGCAAAGTTCGATGCTCTCGAGAAAGAGGAGATCATCAAGGGGATCTACGGCTTCATGTTCGAAAACACGCTCAAGCGCTACCAGAAGGCGCAAGAGATCGACGTCGCTGCCCGCACCCAGGGTGATCGACCTCAGGGTGTCCGGGTCTCCGCAGGCATGCAGAAGTTTTTCATTAACCTCGGGACGATGGATGGTGCAGGTCCAGGCGAACTCCTGAAGTTCGTGGCGACTGCTGCTGGCATCGCTGGACGTAATATCGGCCGCATCGAGACGAAGGAAAAATTTGCCTTCTTCGAGGTTTCCTCTGAGTTCACCGACGCTGTCATGAATCTCAAAGGTGAAATGTTTGGTGGTCGTCGTGTTGCAATCGAACTCGCCACAGCTCCTGTTCCAGGGGCCGGTGCTGGTGGACGCAGCTTCGGTGGGGGCGCAGGTTCCTACCGCGGCGGTGGAAATCGCGGCAGCTACGGCGGCGGTGCAGGCGGCACAGGGGGGAGCGGTGGGAAGAGCTTCGTCCGAGGTCCGCGCTACTGATCTAAGGGGAAAATAATTCCTCCGTCATATTAAGCACTTGTAGCATCATGCTTCCCATGTCACACTGGAATAACACACCAAGGTAGACATGGGCAGCAGTTGCCCAAAATACAGGATGTATTTTGCGTGGAATTTAGAATGAATCAGTCAGCTCAAGATGAGTTCGAAGAAGTCGAATCACCGTTTGCAGCAAAAACTCCTGAAAGCACCACAACTCAAAGAGAGAGGCTCCGCACTCGGAAGAACGTCTTTAACCGTCCTTTCGCC
The DNA here is from genome assembly GCA_027487685.1 of Pseudomonadota bacterium. Lineage (GTDB taxonomy): Bacteria > Bdellovibrionota > Bacteriovoracia > Bacteriovoracales > Bacteriovoracaceae > Peredibacter. Next base: position 14,900 of record JAIYDC010000135.1, read on the forward strand.
TCGGACTCTACCACCCCGCCCACTTACTACGAACCGACCTCCACCCGTCGCTCGATAGGTACGGCCGATAACACAGAACTCATCCAACGGCGGAAGAGCGCCCTCCATGAAACCCAGATAGAGTACCTCGAAGACGAAGATCTCGAAGAGGAAGTCGAAGAGGTGCAGAAAAAGCCTTCTCGTTCTTCAGTCACTTCTACCAAAAAGAAAGTGAAGGGCCGCCAAAATATACTGGCGAAGCTCGGGTGGGCGGTGATTGGACTTTTAGTTTTGCGCTTAATTTTTATGGACCGAGGGGTCTGGGATTACTTTTCGACCGAGGCCGATATACGGGAAAAGCAGAATGAACTGAAAAATATTCGGACTGAGAATCGAGACATCCAGGTCGAGGTTGGACGGATCCAGCTGGATCGGAATTATCAGAAGCAACTCGCTAAAGAGCACCTAGGAGTCATAGCGGCCGACGAATTTCTTATCCTGTTTGCTGGAGAAACACCCGAACAGACCGATCCTAACAGATCTCTCTAGTTTACCGTTGGACTACGCCGAAGCCGCTCTTCCGTTTCCTTCAGGGAATCAGTTCCTTGCCATTTGAGTACGTCACCAGTCTTTAAACGCTGCGCGACAGCTGACGTGGACTTCATTTCGAGTACGTGTCTTGCCCACACTCCACGGGCCCTCGGAATAAGATCTGGGTTCGCACGTCCCACATAATGCTGGAGCCTGCGGATGATCTCGGTGATCCTGAGGTCTTTATCCATATAAAAAAGGTCAAGATCGAAATAAGTATCCGGCATCCAGAAATGGCGCTCATCCTCGTTTAGGTAGAAGAAGAGCATACCTTCGTCAGCTCCGAACTCATCGTCGCGTTTCCCGGAAAGGCCCTTCTCTTGATCACTAGCAGAAACAACCAGTGTCGTTTGAATCACGTCGCCGGAAGGAGTGAGTAGTTCAATTCTCTGAGCAGACTTGCCGCTTCGTGACTCACTTTGGCAAGCGGCGAGGGCACAGAGCAGGAAAAGTGCGAGCAGTTTTCTCATGAAGTTTATCTCGTGATCGGGTATGATTTTAGGGACTTCAATTAGAGATACGATAGGAGCCTTCAAATGTCATCGGTTAAAAATCTCCCCGGTTCTATG
>JAIYDC010000061.1 GCA_027487685.1 Pseudomonadota bacterium
GACTCAGATGGGTACTAAAGCTACAAGGCCTCTAGGAATTCGACCGCAGTCCACTTCTTTTTGAAACGAAAACTTCTCTGCAAGTTTTATGCTTGCCTCATTTGTGGTGATGCATCTTAGAGTGATTCGATTAAAGTTGTGACGAGTAAATAGTTCGTTAAGGGCCACATCTACCATTTGAGATGTAAGTCCCTGTCGCCTGTACTCTTCGTCTATGAAGTATCCAAGTTCCGCAGAACGGAGCTTCCAATTGATTAATTTAATCTGGAGCTGGCCGATCATTTTGTTGTTACTGCTATCCCGTACCACATAATAAAAAGCAGAGCCACTTGACGCGAGGTGAACCTTCTCAGCAATAAAGGAGTGAACCTGCTCTAAAGTTTCAAAAGAAGCAGAGTGGGGAAAACTTTCTAAGAGACTTTTTCTATTTCTTACCACCAGATCAAAAAAATCTGTCGAGTCTGATAGCTTGTAGACGTTCATTCTTAGATTTTTGCTCTTAAGTTCCCAGGGAAGGAAGGGGGTTCCAGGCCTTTCGTGATTTTGTAGAGCTGTTAATCTTGATTTTACGACAGGCCACTCTTTGTTCGTGATGGAATACAACATCCCATCAGGAAGATCGCCATTCCCTCGAATCTGCCAGTGCCGGATCTTTCCCTCAAATGAAGCTCCAAGACGTAAGACATTCATTTGCGATGTATAGTTAAGACAGTCGACTCGTAGTTCGACCCTAACCACATCCAACTTCTCAAAGGCGTAAGTGAGCAATATTTTTTTAACATCAGTGTTAACAAAGGTTCGCCGCCATTTGGGAGCAACACACGTACCGCCAATCTCTAGTGCCTTTCGCCCGGGGAAGATACTGTGATATCTAGTAATTCCCGCAACAGAACCATCTACAAAATAGACAAATGGGTGACATTCGCCTTTTTCGTGTTCCTTGATTTGCCTATGCAGCATATCGCAAATCTTTTCATGTGTATCGATTCCCCACATCCTGCCGCTCCAACCCTTAGGATCATGAATCGCTTCTATTATGCGATCAATGTAATCTGAAGATAACGTACGAACGGAAACTCTACCTGACGATAGTTCTAGCGGCTCTGTTGCCCAGGACATTCTTCTCTCCTCGATGATGTAATCCTAAATAAACTACATATTTTCTGGTTGCTTAAAAACAACCAGAATTGTAATTTTACATACACCAGATGAAAAAGTTGCTTTTCCGTATACCAAAGTCCCATGCCCCAAAGTATCAGCGTCTTGCGGAGGGCATCCGTACGTCTATCAAAGAGGGGTATCTGAGGCCTGGTGACATCCTCCCGTCAACGAGGGAACTATCAAAGATTTTGAAATTTGACCGACATACAGTGATGAACGCTTTCAGAGAGTTGATCTCTGAGGGATGGATCGAAGCTCAGGAAAAAGTTCGATACCGGGTTGTAGAAACTCTTCCTTCAACCTTTCTTCAGCCGCGAGAAACGATCAGGAGAGATTTTCAACCTTCATCCGCTCTAATTGAATTAGCACGACCAGTGGCCATGGGTGATTACCAGGAAGCAAAAACTTTCAAACATTCGTTTCCATCTGGTTTTCCAGATCCAAGATTATTCCCTTTGAAAGAATTCAAATCTTATCTCTATGATGCCCTAAAATCTTCAGACGTCCTTGGTTATGGCAATCCCGTCGGTGAGCGCGGACTTTTAGAACAAATTTCAATATACTTGAGAAGAATCAGAAATGTGAGTGATCGAACCATTGTTGTTACAAATGGTTCCCAAGAAGCTATTTTCCTTTTATCTCAACTTCTAGTTAAGCCAGGAGATTATGTAGTTATTGAAGCACTTGGCTACCCGCCTGCCATAGAGGCATTACGTTTTGCGGGTGCACAGATTATTCCTGTGCCAGTCGACGAAGAAGGGATAGTAACGGAGTATTTAGAAAAACAAATCAAGCAAAAGAAAATTCGCATGATTTATGTCACTCCACTGCACCAGTATCCAACGACAGTCACATTATCAGCACGAAGAAGACTTCACCTATATGAACTAGCTTACAAACACGGAATTTTAATTTTAGAAGACGACTACGATCACGAATTCCATTATAAAAGCCAGCCTGTCGCTCCTCTTGCGAGTTTTGATCCAGGTGGGCTTGTGATGTACGTTTCTACCTTTTCAAAAATCCTGTTTCCGTCTGCAAGATTAGGATTTATGGCGGTTCCACCAGCCATTGGGAAAGAGATCGCAAAGCTGAAACGAATATCCTCTCGTCAAAATGAACAGATTTTACAGAAGACCCTATCGTTATGGATGATTTCCGGGGGATTCGAGAGGCATCTTGGAAGAGTGCGAAGGGCCTATGAGTTACGACTTAAGGCAATGGATGAAATCCTTACTGAAATAAAAATGGATCATCCCAAAATTTCGTGGAATATACCTGACGGAGGTATGGCACTCTGGTTGAACACAGGAGAGAATTCTTCGTCGCTTGCGATGAGGGCAAGAGAAAAGAAAATCCTACTCCACCCTGAAAAAAACTTTCTTTTGGATTGCAAAGATGGAACTCACCTGCGGCTCGGTTTCTCAGGTCAGACTTCCGCTGAGAATATAGCTGGATTAAAAGCACTTTCAATCATTCTTAGAAAGTGATCAATTTGAAATATTGAAAATGTGAGTTATGCCTTCGGAACATCTAACAAATCCTGCATGGGAAAGTCCAAAGATACATCCAAATCCAATAACATTTTTCCATTGAGGAAGAAATACTGAACGAGAAACAAATAGATATCCCATCCCTATATAAAATGAGAAACAATTTTTTCTAGTATTTGCCAAATCAAATTATGCCTTCAAGGACATCGCATTGTTGAAAGGCTCTGTATCTGATTTATCTTTAAGTACGAGTAGAATTTTTCATTAGCACTTGCAGTCTTGTGCCTAAAGACATGCATACTCCCAGATTGTAATTAAACATTTGCTACAGCCCTTCATTGATTTTGCCGCAATCGCCTTAGCTTTCCCTGAAATACACTTACTTGCTGGAATAACACATCCCGTATGCCCTTGGCCGCTTCCGAGTCCACCACACGTTCTGGTATCATGGCCGGCACAAGATCCATAATCCCACCAACCCCAACATGCTATTTTGTTGGCGGCCAAGGTACTCTGTTCTCCATTGCAGTCCTGATAATCTAAGGGAATACTCTCAGTAGGATGCTGATTGAAATCATGGGAAATGCAATCATTCGACGTACTACGACCACTCGACCAATCGCCTCCGCGTCCTGCAACTGCTAACCCCTGGTCAGCGCCTCCTGTATTGGCAGAAGCGCTCGAGGCTTCAATGTTAGCTTTCGCCTCACCTATCGCTAACGCCTTTTTGGCCGCTCCGGCCTCAACAGCTGCTTTCACTTCTGCCATGACTTCGGCCGCTGAAGCCGCCTTGACAGCAGCTTCAGTGGCGGCAGCTGCTTCAGAGGCATTTACTGTTGCAGCAGTGTCCGCTGGTCCTTTAAGGGCTACCGCCTGGTCAACTTTCTTATCGCTCACAGGCGCGGGTACAGCTTCTTGCTTTGGCCTCTCTGAGGCTTTTTTAGCAGCGGCGGCTTCAGTTAATTTCCTTTCTTCTGCCTCTTGTTCTTTTTTCTTCCTTAGCTTTTCTTCAAATTCAGCTTTCTTTTTATTGATCTCTTTGAGCTCGGCTTCGATCTGTTTTAATCGCTCAGCGTTCCTCATTTTTTCTTCATCCACAGGATCAATTTGTGGTTTAGGCCGGTGCTCAATTTTATGTTCAACAGGACGAACTTTCTCTGCCTCGATGAGTTTCAACGTCTCCTCTTGCCTCGCTTCTTGGAGCTTCTTTTGCTTTTCAATTTCAATTAGGACCTTTTCGCGTTCGGGATCAATTTCTTGCGAAAAAGCAGGGATTTGCACAAAAAGGCAGAGGAGGATGAGGTATTTCATATTCATAGTATAATCGTTTTCTAGCAATTTTAAAGATGGGTTCATTTGATTATCTACATCCGAAGATGTGATTAAGATGTAAAGGAATGATGTAAAAAAGTGCGAATGCAAGCGAACTCGTTCTGTTGATAATTAGAGAGAAAGGAAGACCCTGAAACTAAAGGTGTCTTGCACCATTCGACTAGCGTCCTTATATTCATAAATCTATGCAGATCATTCAAGCATTAGTACTGTCCTAGACGCGCTGAAAGGGCTTCTTCTCTCGCAGCCCTACCCTAGGCCGCACGTCTACGTCCATTGGCCGATGTTTCGGCTGGCGTTGTGGCATGGAGTTTACAAATAATGTTAGGGCATATTCCTAGCCTGATCCTGACGATGCCTGGGTCCCGGCTTGGGAAAGCTCCGAAAGGGATTTTGGGATCGACGAAAATGGAGATCTTTGAAGAAAAGAAATAAGGGATCGAAGAGAACCAGGCGAGCTAGCACATTCTCATTTGCCCTGCCCACGGTGCACTAAACTCCCCAGTAGTGCAAGATGGCTCCACCCTCATGATTTGGTCTCAGTTAATACGGGTACCTAAGGGTCGCCATAAGCCCAATAAGTGGCAAAGGACTTGCTCCATAAAGGCCAGTTAGTCCTTTACCACCTGGGAGACATCATGAAGAGCGTCCTCACTATCACCCTCCTCATTCTCATCACTGCCTGCGGAAAGAACGGCTCCAATGGCGCAGCAGGCGCCGACGGCGCCTCCATCTTAGGTCTCGATGGAGTATCTAACGGCGTGGATTTCGCCGACATCGCTCCTGGCCTTGTCTGTGCGGCCGGAGGGGTATCGATCTTTACCTTCCGTGATAATGATGGCGACGGTTTGTTGTCGGTCAACGAAGGCATCATTAAAGTAAAATCCCTCTGTAACGGAGTCGACGGTGCTGACGGGCAGAATGGCCTGAACGGTACTAACGGCACCAACGCTTCCATCAATCTCGAGTCTGTTGCATCTAGCACTCGCTGCCCGAGCGGAGGGATCAAGCTCACAAGCTCAAGTGCTCCCGAGGCCGTCGAAGTTTGTAACGGCATCAACGGTCTTAACGGGGAACAAGGTTTGCCAGGAGTGGATGGTATTCCAGGCTTGGCCGGCGCCAACGGTGCTGATGGCCAAGATGGAAGGGACGGCCAAGACGGCGTTAACGGCAACGACGGCACCCGCATCCTTCCGGTGCGCTTTTGCGAAAAAGACGACAGCACTTTTCCTGAGTACGGCCTCATGATTGGCGAAGAGCTCTTCGCCGTTTACTGGGGCACTACCCCGGCATCACCGAAAACTCCTCAGGCCTTCTTAACCAAATTAGTCCCTGGGGATTATAAAAGTACCGGCGGAGATAACTGTTTGTTCACGATCAATTAAGTTGTACGATCTTCGGTTCCGACAGACCTATCGATAAGCACTAAAGTGTTTTGCCAAATAATATTGAACATAAACCTGCCAGCGCTTCTTCTCTGTATCGATTAAGCACCATTGAAGTTTGGCCGGGTCTACTATCGTGACGCTCTCATCTCGCCGATTGCGGCCTTCCGCTCGAAATTTCTGGGCTTCATATTTAAACTCGAGTAATCATTAAAAAATACGCCATTCATATTTAAATTTGAGTGCGGAAACTGCCCTTGATTTGATTTGTCTTTAAGTACGAGTAGACTTTATCGGCACGAAAAACAACGAGCTCCCAACAGAATTTATACAATTTTTTAGCTTTTACATAAAAGTAACAGACCTGAGTTTGGGAGAATTGGTGGGAATGTGGCCTGCACTTCGAGCTTCGCCACCCGCTTCGCTCGTAGACAGGGTATTAGGCCGGGATCTATTAAAGGGAGGAAACCCCTGCCACATAGGAACTCCAGAGGAGATCACGTAGAATGATGACCAGAGGTTCTCATGAAATTCCAATTAGGTATCGCAACGACATTGGCCGCTCTTCTCTGGTGGGGGTGCTCTCATCGCCCTTTGCAGAAATCAATTGTGGAGAGATCTCTTGCGGGCCAGACCCTCGATACATCCGGATACCTCTATGATCCAAAAGACGTTTCGTGTGGGGGCTTTCCCAGAGTCAACGTCGGTACGATGTCGGGCACTTGTCTTGGACTCGTGATCCCGAA
>JAIYDC010000131.1 GCA_027487685.1 Pseudomonadota bacterium
GGAAGTTAGAGTTAAGTTTTTGGAAGTACCTCGACGACCGGATCTCGCAAAGAGAGGCCATCCCGTACCTCGGGAAGATAGTTAACTCATTGTAAAATAACACTTTTCTGAGCTGTTACTTTTGAGCTGTTTAAAGTTCAGGCAGCCAGGGTAAGAGTTTCTTCCTTAGGCCCCAGGTTCTCGGGGTAATGTACTATCTGTAGCATGAAAAAATATATATACGCCCTTCCCCTTCCCCTTCTCCTTCTTTCATCCCTTGTCAGCGCCGCTTATCAGGATCATTTCCCGGCATACTTCGAGTATTGCACCGGTAGTCGCTGGATGCTCCAATCAGGCGAGAAAGGGGGGTCCCCTGGACATGGATTCACGTATATCCACGGTCTGTGCAAGGACTACCGGTCGGACTACCCTCGGGTCATTCCTTGCGCGGAAGTTTCAAAGGAATTTCACTTAATGTATCCGCACAGCGGAGTGGGCATATCCCTTGATAAAAATTTCACCAACGTCATGTGGGTCGCAGTTCCTGGCAGGGACTTTATGATAAATGGCAACAGATCCCCTGAGCCCATATCTCGATCGAGAATAAATGAGCATATTTCAGAGGTGACTAGGCTTAAAATCTTTGACGGTGTTAGATCAAAGTCCGACGCGCTAAAGACGATGACCCTTGGCACGCCTGAGTACTTCGCGGGGATTGCTCTCGATACTCTTGGTACGGATCATGCCGTGAACTGGGCCCGTGAGCTACACTGCGCAACGATTCCTGTTCCCGTTGCGTCGCTCGGGAAGGTCGCCGATTTTTTAAACAAATCGAATGAGCAATTCCGAGGCGAGCGCGAGTATGAGTGGTCAAAACTAAGTAACAACTGCGTTCACATCTCGATTAATCAGTCGGCGGCGCTTGGAATAAACAAACCGATTGCTCTCGACCAGAAATTTCTGAGAAAGCTCACGAACATGGCACTTCCAGCGAATGGCTTTTTGATGTACGCCGATCGTGCTGTTCTTGCTCGTTCTCCAAGCCTTAGGAAGCTTCAGAAATCAGTTTCAGAGAAAGGATTTCACCATGCACAGGTCGGGGCGATGCTTCGGTCCTACGACGCCTTCCCTTCTGGGGAATACTTTAAAACCGACGAGCTCTCTGTGCTCACTGCACCACGAATCTCAAAACCTTTGAGCCTCCTCGCCACTCCACGCTCCTATGCAAGGAGGTACATGACTCCAGCTAACTCAGAGCTGAAGGCAAACGCAGAGATGTGGGTGGCGCGTTACCAGCGCCTCTTAAACCGGGTAAAATCATCGGATAAGGGTTCAGCGCTCGAGTCCTATTTGCTTCAACAGTTAGAGATCTCCAAGAAAATCGTCGCAGAGGAATGACAGGCCAGCAGCGCCAAGGGATTCTCTCTGGCGCGACCCGGCAATCTCTTTACATCCGCTGATAAGATGACTAAGATCTCGTTCGGCAGTCTGTCTCAGATGAGCATTTCGCCGCCAACCCCGCCAGGCCAGGAATGGAGCAACGGTAGCGGTTTGGAGTGTTGTGTTTGAGTTCAGGCTGCTGTTAAACTTGCCCTATGAAAATTCTATTCCTAGGGCTAATCCTCTCCTTTATTTCCTGCACTCATCAGCGCGAGCTCTTCATCGAGAAAGATGTCTGTTTTTTGCTCTTTGATCTCAAGGCCAACCGCTATAAAGAGATTTTTAATCACCGCCGCTGCGACGACCGATATGCGCCAGTTTCTCTCTTCGAGATCCCCCTCGCGGTCATTGCCTTTGATTCGGGACTTATTAAGCGGGAGGATGATGTTGTTTATAAATGGAACGGTGTTCCTCATCCATGGAAACCTAAAAACCGAGATTACACGGCCGAGCTCTGGATGCATAATAATGCGGGCTGGCTAACGCAGGATCTTTCTGAAAAAATCGGAGCGGAGAGGATCCGGAATTACTTAGAAAGGTTCGAATACGGCAACTTTGACATGAGCGGGGGTGTTAGGCACGCATGGTTCACTCCTAATCCCCACATACGTGAAGTTTATGAGAACTCTCTTCGCCTAACTGCCTTTGAAAAGCTGCGTTTTCTTAAGAAACTTTGGCAGAATGATCTCCCTGTCAGCCTCGAGTCCCAGGAAAAAACACGGAAATTAATGCGGACAGAAACACTAGCTTCGGGTGATGTTCTTACTTATAAATATGGTCAAGGCTTCACCGACACAGGATATGATCAGAGGCTTGGCTGGTTTGTTGGACATCTCGTTCACAAAGGAGTTCCCTATCTTGCTGTGCTTAATTTCCATGACCGCAATCATGCGAAGGGTCGGAAACACGCTGGAGAAGAGGCAACAGAGTTAGCGATCTCTCATCTCAGGGAGAAACACTTCAAAGAACAGAAGAGATAACGACAAGACTTCTCGAATCTTTCAACTTCTTACATCATTTTTTTTCCTTCGATTCATAGCACTTGCGCCATGACTTCGTGTCGCTGCTCCCCTATGGTGCAGCTCTCAAGTCGTTACATTTTGGAGTATTATGGCCTATCAAGTGCTGGCCAGGAAATGGCGGCCAAAACAATTCGATGAAGTTGTTGGCCAGGGTCACGTTACTCGGACCCTGCAGAACGCGATAAAGCAAGACAAGCTTGCTCACGCTTACCTATTCACTGGAACTAGAGGTGTTGGGAAGACATCTATTGCACGATTATATGCAAAGGCAATTCGTTGCGAGAATCGTAAATCTGACTTCAACCCTTGTCTCGTTTGTCCTTCCTGCCAAGACATCGACTCCGGTAGTTCCATGGACTACTCGGAAATCGACGGTGCCTCTAACAACAGTGTCGATGATGTCCGCGCGCTGATCGAGAACGTCCAGTACCTCCCAACCCGAGGGCGGCATAAGGTCTACGTCATCGACGAGGTGCACATGCTGTCGGTGCCTGCTTTTAATGCTCTTCTGAAGACTCTTGAGGAGCCACCGGCCCACGCCATTTTTATCCTCGCAACAACAGATCCCCATAAGCTATTGGGGACAGTGATCTCTCGTTGCCAACGTTACGATTTTAAAAATGTCCCGGTGGATGTACTTGTCCGCCACCTGGAAGTTATCGCTAAGGCCGAAGGGATAAAATTCTTGCAGCCCCGACTGCCAGTCAAACTAGCTGAGCTTGGCAAAGGCTCTGTCCGCGATACTCTCTCAATCTTTGATCAGGTTCTTGGACTTTCAGAGAACAATATTGTATCGGAAGAATCTTTGACCATGGCCCTAGGTTTGGCCGGGACTTCGGCGCTTAAGAGTCTCCTCACTTCAATTCTTACTGGTGATGCCAAAGGAACATCCAGTGTGTACCGGCAACTTGTTGACGAAAACATAGACTTAAAAAAACTCTGCGACCAGATCCTCGATGGCTTCTTCCGCATGATTGATCAGATAGATGACCAAGCGTCTCTAGCTCAGGATGGTGTTATCGCTCCGGAGTCGCTCCGGGACATCACAGTGGCCGAATTGTTCTGGATTTATGAAACTCTCATGAAAGACTTTAGCTGGGCCTTGACCTCGCTTAATCCTGACAAAGTCGTGCTTGTTCTCTTACAAAAGGTGAGCCTACGGCGCTCTATCCTCTCAGGTACTGACCGTAAACTCGGTGAGGTTTCTCAGCTGGGAAAGACTGAAGCCGGAGCGACAAATGCTGCTGTGATAGAAGCGGTAGAACAGAAGAAAATACGCACATGGGGTGACTTCTTGGGCTATCTTCGGCAGTCGTCTCCGGCAACCGCCGCAAACCTTGAACACGGAAATCTCCTTGCGGCATTAGATACCAATAGCGTACCGCTCACTGTCCACGTTGGCTTTCCTATGGAGGCTGCGGTCTTCAAGGAGTACATCGATGAGCGAGACGTCTATAGTAAGATAAAAAATCACTTGGCCGACTTCTTCGAAACTGATATCGAGAAGCTAAATTTTCGAACACAGCTTTTGAGTGTAGAAGAGCAGAAGGATAAGAATTTTAAGACCAAGGTTGAGCTCGACGACGAAGCACAGCAGAGTCTTGAAGAAGAGCGACGCCAGCGAATCCTTAACGATCCATTCGTGAAGGAAGCCGAGCGTCTCTTTAATGCCAAAATTGACAAAATTATTTTAAAAGATCAGGAGAATTAGCATGAATATGAATAACCTAATGAAGCAAGCGCAGCAGATGCAGGCCAAGCTTGCCATGCTCCAGAATGAACTTTCGGATCGTGAGGTTGAAGCCTCTGCTGGAGGCGGAATGGTCAAGGTGAAAGTTAATGGAAAGCAGCAGCTTATGAGCATCTCGATCAATAAAGAATGCGTCGATCCAAATGATGTCGCCACTCTTGAAGAGCTCGTCTATACAGCAGTGAATCAGGCGATGAAGGAATCTCAGGAAATGGTCCAGCAGGCGATGTCAAAAGTCACTGGAGGCATGAACATCCCGGGAATGTTTTAGTGATCCAATTGCCAGAAGTGATTAAAAACGCAGTTGAAGCGCTCACAAGGCTTCCGGGTGTCGGTGAAAAGACGGCCTTCCGAATGGTCCTCAGCATGACCTCTTGGCGCGCACAGGAACTCGAGACCGTTGGGGCCGCATTGAGTGGCCTGACTAGACTTCAGGTTTGTTCGGAGTGCGGCATGTTCGCTGATGGGCATCGCTGCTCGGTTTGCGCTGACGACGCCCGAAGCTCTTCTCGGACCCTTTGTGTCGTAGAGAGCGCCTCTGATCTTCTCGCCATCGAGAAAAGCGGTCATTTCCGAGGCCTCTACCATATTCTTGGCGGAGTTTTGAACCCTCTCTTGGGAGTTGGACCTGATGAGCTCGGGCTCCACAAGCTCCGGGACCGGATCATGGATAGGGAGATGGAAGAGGTTATCCTAGCCGTCAACCCTTCAGTCGAGGGAGACGCAACCTGCGCTTATGTAAAGTCGATTCTTCCTGACAATCTTCGAATCGAACGAATTGGCTTTGGCGTGCCGATTGGTGGAAGCCTCGAGTATCTGGATCCGATGACGATCACTAAGGCACTTGAAAATAGAAAGAGATTCTGATGAAGCCCATGAATGTTACAGAAAAGCTAAAGCTTATACTTGATCCAAAACTACCCGCCATCCAGGCACGTCTATTTGTCGCTCGTGAAGACGGGATTACTGTTTATGACTCTGTCCAAAACCAGACGACGACCGCGGTCTCTGCGCTGGTAAGCGGTGTCTGGCAAGCTTCAGAAGCGCTAATGGGACTTGCACACCCTAACCAGGATCCTCTGGAGTTTCGCCTTGCCTTCGATACATCCTCCCAAGGGATTTTTCTTTTTCCGATCACCGTCGGAGGCAAGCGCTACTTCCTTGGGGCGATCTACCGGGACTGTTTAAATCCTGGCCAGCTTAAGCGACAGGTGGCAATGGTTAAAGATCAACTCAACCGTTCGTTCCCTGACGAGCCCAAGTCCAGGGTCACATCGACTCCAACTGTTCGAGAGGGATTTTTATTTAAAGACATCACTGACGCTGAGATGGATCGGCTTTTTTCCGTAGGCGGAATTTAATTATGTCATTCGTAAATTATCATACTAAAGAAATTAATTGCAAACTCGTCTACTACGGACCTGGTCTGGGAGGAAAGACGACCAACATTCAGTATATTTATCAAAAGACGAGCTCTCAGAACAAAGGTCAGATGATCACACTGAATACAGAGAATGAGCGTACTCTGTTTTTCGATTTTCTACCTTTGGACCTTGGTGAGATCCGTGGTTTTAAGACTCGTTTCCATTTATATACAGTTCCAGGTCAAGTTTTCTATGAGGCCAGCCGTAAGCTCATCCTTCGCGGGGTTGATGGTCTTGTTTTCGTCGCTGACTCTCAGGTCGAGCGCATGGAGGCAAACCTTGAATCCTACCAGGGTCTTGAAAAAAACCTGGCGGAACAGGGATACGATGTGAGCAAGGTTCCCATGGTCATGCAGTGGAATAAGCGTGATTTGCCTAACATCGTTCCAGTTGAAGACCTCCAGTATCAATTAAATAAAAAAAAGTTCCCGGCCTTCGAGGCCGTCGCCACCACCGGACAAGGGGTGTTCGAAACGTTAAAAATGGTTTCCAAGTCTGTCCTTCTTAATATTAAGGGCGGGCTGGAATAGTCAGTCTACTTACAGGAGTTAAGTTCATGGCCGAAAAAGTTAAAGCACTAACAAAGAAGCAGATCGAGACGCTGAGACAAAAGCTCTTATCAGAGAAGGAGAGCCTAGTCTTCAGCGACGGCTCTGGCTCTGAGCTAGATCTGTCCCTTGCCAACGGTGGCGATGATGTCGAACAGTCGATCTCTGATTACAACAACTCTCATCAGCTGCGGTTCCGAAATCGTGAGGTCTTTTATGCAAAAAAGATTGAGCGTGCGCTCAAGAAGTTTGAGGTCAATGAGTTCGGGCTTTGCTCAGATTGCGGCTGTTGGATCAAGTTTGAAAGACTCATGGCAAGACCTACGGCGGAGATGTGCATTCTTTGTAAAGAAGAGTCCGAGCGAGATGAGTCTTCTTGCTTTATAGGCCGTCAGTCAAAGTCTCTTGGTCGTGTCGTAGACCTTACTGGCATGCTCGCCTGAGGAGATGGAGATGTCTAACATAAGAGTTGCAGTCATCGGAGGCTCTGGCATCTATAAGCTCGAGGCGATTAAGGTTAAGGGGAGCCACAGCGTAAGTACTCCCTTTGGGAATCCGAGCGCTGAAGTGATGGAGTGTGAAGTCGATGGTAATTCCTTCTATTTTCTTCCCCGTCATGGCATCGGTCACCACTTCACTCCCAGCGAGGTAAACTACCGCGCGAATATCTTTGCACTCAAGAAGCTTGGGGTTGATACGATTGTCAGCGTTTCCGCAGTGGGCTCTCTTCAGGAGCAGTACTCGCCCCGGCAATTTGTGATGGTCGACCAATTTATTGATTGGACTAAGGGTCTTCGTAAACGAAGCTTCTTTGATGATGGGATCGTTGGCCATGTTTCAGCCGCCAATCCTGTCGAGGCAGGCCTCTCTAAGCGTCTCTTTGCCGCGTGCGAGCGCGCTGGTGTAGGGGCCCACTTAGGTGGAACTTATCTCTGTATCGAAGGCCCTCAGTTTTCGACCAAAGCCGAGTCACAAATTTATCGCAGTTTTGGAGCGGCAGTGATTGGCATGACCAATGTCCCTGAGGCTTTCCTAGCAAAAGAAGCCGGTATGGCCTATGCTACCGTGGCGATGGTTACGGATTACGACTGCTGGAAGGCCGAGCATTGCACGGTTCAGGAAATCATGGATGTCATGAAGTCCAACTATGTCTCCGCGCAGGCATTTATTCGCGAGGCGATCCCGGATCTGGTAAGAAATCCTGTGAGCATCGTTGCCGAAAACGAATATGCGGTCATCACGGACCCTGGCCTACTTAATACCTCACACCGTGAAATTCTCGATGTGATCCTCAAAAAATGAGCGAATATCTCGGCCATTTTTCAGTCATGCTCCCGGAGTGCCTGGACGCACTTGAGCTGGGTTCCAGCACATCAGGTTCTCTTTATTTTGCTGATCTGACCTTTGGTGCCGGCGGTCACACCTTTGCATTATCGGACCGGGTCGCCGGTTCGATCGTCTACGCCACAGATCAGGATCCTGATGCTCTCCGGAACGGTGAGGAAAAGATCCTCGCCCGAGGGAAATCAGAAACTATACGTCTTCTTCCTATGAACTTTCGTGAATTTCCGGAATGGTGTGAAGTCAATCAGATGCACGGGAAGCTCGCTGGGATTCTGATGGACCTTGGGGTTTCATCGCACCAATTTGATAAAATGGAGCGAGGATTTTCCTTCCGGGCCGATGCTCCTCTAGACATGCGGATGAACTACGAGGACGGGTCCAATGTGACGGCCGCCGACCTTCTTAATACACTCCCTGAGAAGGAGATCGCCGATATTCTTTTTGCCTATGGAGAGGAGCGACTCTCTCGCAAGATAGCCGCACGTATCGTTGAACTGCGCCAGCGTGAGAAGATTGCAACCACTGGGCAGATCGAAGAAATTTGTTTCCATTCGTACTCCCCGAAAGATCGGCATGGAAAAACTCATCCCGCCACACGGACATTCCAGGCCCTTCGAATCGCCGTTAATGAGGAGCTCACTGTCCTCGAGAATACTCTACCAAAACTGTTGCCGTTTCTTTCTGTTGGCGGAGTCCTTGCTGTGATTAGTTTCCACTCACTCGAAGACCGGATTGTGAAACATACCTTTAAAGAAGTAGTGGAGAAGAAAGATTTTCCTGCTATGATTTTAACTAAGAAGCCACTTACAGCCACGGAAGAAGAGCTGTCACAGAATTCCCGTTCGCGAAGCGCTAAGCTCCGCCTCCTGCAGCGGGTTTCTCAACTAGGAGGGGTTGATGGCGTTAAGAAAAAAAGGCAGTTCGAAATTTAACAACCGTTTGGTTGAATTTTTATTCAATCCATCGGCCCTCCCATTCACGCTTACATTTACGACCTTAGCTGTTCTGTTCGTCGCTTTTAGAATGAAAGGTATTGAGCAAGCCTATCTTTTAAATAATATCCAATCGGATATTCAAAAGTCTACGATTCGAAATAAAGAGCTGAAAGCTTCTAGAGCTCGAGAGATGTCTGTTCCACGACTGAGAGAGTTTGCCGTGAAGTATGACTTGAAAGAACCGGGCCCTGAGCAGATCATTCTCATCCCCTAGAGGCCACAGGTGAAAAATCGTATTTTCTTCAGCTTTGTTGTCTTTTGCCTTCTCTTCGCAGTGGTCGTTGGTAAGGCATTCTATATCCAGGTTGTGAACAAGGCGCGACTCCTGGCCTATGCTAAGTCTCAGTTCATCCGAGAGGTTAAAGAGTACCCGAATCGGGGAAACATTCTCGATCGAAACGGAAACCCACTCGCGATTAATGTTCACGTTTATAATCTCTTCACGATCCCCCGTAAGAAGAACGCGGAATTTTATGAGCAACTTCGGGCGCTCTCGAAGGCCGTGCCAGAGCTTCCCTATGCTAAACTTCGCGCACTGGTGCAGAAGCGAACGAAGTACACATGGCTCGGGCGGAAGATTAAACTTTCAGAAGAACAGCTAAAGAAGATAAAGAAGCTCGAAGGGATCTTTATTGAGGGGCATACAGAACGAGTCTACCCCAACCGGGAGCTCGTCGCTCAGACGATAGGTTTTGTGGGCATCGATAATACGGGCCTTGGCGGTATCGAGAACAGCTTAAACGAGGCCCTTAAGGGAAAGCCCCAGGTGGTGAAGTACATTCGAGACGCTAAGGGGCGTCCGATAAAGTATGAAACCCGCGCTTCAGACCTGTTTTCACCAGACGTACGTCTCTCGATTGATAAAGATATTCAAGGTGCACTTGAGAGCTACCTCAAGGAAGCGGTCACACACCACGAAGCTTTACGTGGCGGGGCCGGAGTTATGGATGCGGAGACAGGTGAGATTCTTGCTATCGCTAACTATCCAACCTTTGACCCTAATCGCGCTACGACCTATCCACTTGAGAACCGCAAGCTTGCTTTTGTCACGGACCCATTTGAACCTGGTTCAATATTTAAAACACTGACTATTGCCTCGGCTCTTGAGAATAAGATCGCTAAGCCAGAGACTAAGTTTTTTTGCGAATACGGTAAAATGAAAGTTCAAAACCACTGGATCTCCGAAGCTGAGACACATGAACGTTATGAGTGGTTGACTGTCTCAGATATCCTAAAGTTTAGCTCGAATGTAGGAACCACCAAGATAGCTTTTGCGCTAAAGTACCCAAAGCTGCGTGAGACGTTAGATAAGTTTCAGATCGCACAAAAGACAGGGATTGAAATCAAAGGCGAGTCGAAAGGGATTCTGAGCTATAAAGCAACCGACAAAGTCCGGCCTCTGAGCCTCAGTAACATCAGCTTCGGTCAGGGTGTAGCAACCACCGCCATCCAGATGTTGCGCGCCTACGCCGCAATTGCTAACGGTGGTTACCTTATTAAACCCACTTTGCTTCGAAGCGATACTTCGCAACTTCGTCCTGAAAACCGCATACTCAGTGCCAAAACTTCGCAAGAGCTTACGCGCATGTTGATATCAGTGGTTAGCGAAGGCACCGGAGATAACGCAAGAATCCCTCACTACGAGATTGCTGGCAAGACCGGTACGGCCCAGCGCGTGTCTCCGGCCGGAGGTTACGCAGGCTACATCGGAAGTTTTGTCGGCTTTCCGGTCAACGTGAATAAGAAGTTTGTTGTCCTCGCTTACGTCGACCACCCCACTGCAAATGGCTACTACGGAGGTGCGACAGCGGCGCCCATTTTTAAAAAAATTACTCAGTACATTCTCTATAAGAAAAAAGACTTTGCCCAGTTTGCCAAATATGACGAGAAATCAAATTCTAAAAATCTCGATGAGGTCAACACCCAGCAGGCCCAGACGACAAAAGTGTTTGCTCCTGGATTTATGCCAGATTTTGCTGGTCTCGATAAGGCGAGTGCCCTCCATTTGGCAGAGGAGAGAAATATTGAACTCGAACTCTACGGTTACGGAGTCGTGACGAAGCAATCAGTAACCGCAGGGAGTGAGATCGTCGGGAGAACTGCCTTACGCCTCCACTTCGAAGCGCCTACTTATGCTGAATGAAAAAACCTTAGGTCCTTTGCTTAATCTACAACTTCCTCCGCTGACCGTAAGTGATGTGCATTGGAAGACACAAGATTCTGATAAAGATTCACTGCTTTTTTATCGAATCCCCCCGGAGGATGGAGCGGAATCCCTTTTTCGGGAGCGAATTTTGAGCGCTCGCTTTGCCTGGCTTATCTTGAACCAGGATCACCCGGCGAGACCTTCGAATAGCTCGATAATCTCCGAGAAAGACTGGCCCCGCATCCAGGAAGCTCTTCTCGATCTTCTCTATCCACTCCCACCGTTGAAGCTGCTGGCAGTTACGGGAACTAACGGTAAAACAACCACGGCAGACCTGGTCCTGCAGTTAGGTGAGCTTTGCGGTAAAAAAGGGATCTCCATTGGAACTCTTGGAGTTCGCGAAAATCACCATACTCTTTTGAATTTTGGACTCACCTCCCCAAGCTTTATTGACCTTAGAAAATTTCTCCACCGTTTTGAGGCCGGCAAGGATTTTTGCATCCTCGAGGCAAGTTCTCACGCATTGATCCAAGGGAGGCTCCAGGGACTTAAGTTTGATGCAGCCGGTTGGTTATCATTCTCTCAAGATCATCTTGATTATCATAAGACCATGGAAGAGTACTTTTCCGCGAAAATGATTCTCTTTGATTATTTGTCTGATGCTGCTCAACTCTTTGTACCGACTCAACAACGTGAGCTGTTCGATCGGATTCGCCAACGGACTCAGCGAGTGACCCTAGCACCAGAGATTATAGGCCCTCTTCCGCTCTTTTTCTCTGCCAGGTTTAATCGGAATAACCTCGAAGTTGCAGCGGCCATAGTTGAGACGGCTTTTGATCTCTCAATTCCCGCTGTATACGACAGGCTTGTTGCACCAGATGGCCGCTTTTTTGTCAGAGCTTATGGAGAAAGTTATATCGTCGTCGACTTCGCCCACTCTCCCGACGCTCTCGAAAACATCTGTCGGGGTATACGCGAGGCCTTTCCTGATCATGAATTGAAGGTGCTCTTTGGCTGTGGCGGAGACCGTGACCGATCCAAGCGTGGACAGATGGGTCAAATTGCCGAGTCTTATGCAGCTGAAATTTATGTAACGAGTGATAATCCGCGGTCCGAGGATCCTGAAAAGATTATGGATGACATCCTCTCAGGTATCAAAAGGTCCGGAATCCGCCGGAATGTTGATAGACGCGCCTGCGTCCAGCAAGCCTTAGAAGAACTTCAAGGGAAAGAGGTCCTTCTTTTAGCAGGCAAGGGCCATGAGGATTACATCCTGAGCAAGGGTGTAAAGCAACCCTATAGTGATATCGTCGAAGTTGAATCGTTTCTTGCAAGGAATGGCACATGATTAATCTCTCTCACATTTCAACATGTCCCTCGGTTCTACTTCCGTTTAGCCGCGAGGGCCATCTCGCCTTCACAACGGATACTCGCAAGTACCAACACCCTGGTGCGTTTGTGGCGATCCCTGGTGCCAAAGTTAATCCTTTAGATCTGATCGGGGATATCTTGAAGAAAGAGTGTCCCATCATTTTCTTCCAGCAGGATGTTGTTAACGATACTAAGGTTCGAGAGCTTCGATTGGTCTATCCTAAAACCGAGTTTATTCCTGTAAGCGATAGCGTTACTTTTCTCCAGGAATTATCCCATCGACACATCCAAGACTGGAAGAGAAGGAATCTGCGGAACATTGTTTTTGCAATCTCCGGGTCCAACGGTAAGACCACTCATAAGGAGATGCTCTCCTATCTTCTAAGCGAAGTGCTTCCAGGCAAGGTTGTGGCAACGGAGAAGAATAATAATAACCACCTCGGTGTTCCGCTCACTCTTCTTAACGTTACCGATCGAACAGAGGTTGTGGTGCTAGAACTTGGCAGCAATCATCCTGGCGAAATTCGGGTCCTTTGTGATATTGCTTTACCATCGGCCGGAATAACGACCAACATCGGTGCGACACACATGGAGTTCTTCGGCACCGAGCAAAATGTTTTCGAAGAAGAAGCTTTCCTCTACCACGCCGTTCGAAATGTGACTCACGGCCACGGACTCTACCTCATCAATAGGGATGACCCTTATCTGCGGCAGCTTGAAAGTACAAAAGGATCAGTGACTTTCGGGGAGGCCGGTGATGCCCAGGCACGGATTTCATATCTAGACGACGGTGCTGAACTTCATTTCGCCGGTAAAACTCTTATCGCCCGAAATTCCCACATTACAGGGAGGCACAACAAGCTCAATCTGATCACTTGTCTTTTCATCGCAGATACTCTTTATCCAGAGCACAAAGAACAATTCGTCGAGGCTTGTAGAAACTTTCGCCCAACGAAGAACCGTTCAGAATGGATTGAGTTTGAAAAACGTCCCGTTTACCTCGACGCTTATAACGCGAACCCCTCTTCCATGAAGGCCGCTCTAGAGGGTTTCAAAGAAAGTGTCATCTCTCAGGGTTTTAACCTTGCCGACACTTGCGTCGTACTTGGGGACATGAACGAACTTGGCGATTCAACCCCCCAGTATCACAAAGAGCTTGGCCGATTTGTGAAGGAGTTGGGTTTCCCGCATGTCTTCTTTGTGGGTCGTTTCACTGCTCATTACCTTGAAGGCAATCCAGCAGGACGTCCCCGCCCCTCTTGCGCTGGGTTTAAGGATGAGTACCGTTCTGATTGTTTGAAGAAATACGCGATCCACTTTATTAAAGGGTCGCGCTCTTTACAATTGGAGTCACTGTTCGATATAACTTAAGTTTATCTTTTTTAAAGGGATAAACATGCTGTATCATTGGCTTTACCCACTAAGTCAAAATATTCATTTATTTAACGTCTTCAAGTACATTACGTTCCGTTCTTTCCTCGCTTTCATTATCGCGACTTTCGTCTCGATCTTCTGGGGGAAACGGTTCATTCTCCTCATGAAGCTACGTCAGTTTGGTCAGACTATCCGAGAGGAAGGGCCTGAGTCTCATAAGAAAAAGAAAGGCACCCCTACTTTTGGTGGCGTCTTTATCTTAGGCTCTGCGATGATTGCTTGTGCGATTTGTGGAAACTTTGTCTCCTTCCCTTTTCTTTTGGCCCTGTTTGTTACCATCTCCTATTTCTTCCTTGGCGGTCTCGACGACTACCTGAAGGTGCTTAAAAAGAATACGAAGGGTGTGTCTGCTAGACAGAAGCTCCTGTGGCAGTTTTCTACCGGCCTTTTGGCCGCTTACGTAATGATTCGCTGGAACATTACAGATTCACAGGTGTATCTTCCTTTCGTGAAGGACCCCGTCATTGATATCGGCTGGTTTTACGTTCCTTTTGCGGCATTTGTTATTGTTGGTTCCTCAAACGCCTTGAACCTTACCGACGGTCTTGATGGCTTGGCCATCGGTCCTACTATCATATCGGCGGCTACGCTTGGTCTACTCTCATACCTTGCGGGCCACACTGAACTGGCCAACTACCTTTTTATTCCCCATGTGCCTGATGTGGGAGAACTTCTGGTATTAGTGGCGGCAATCATCGGCGCCGGTGTGGGTTTTCTCTGGTACAACGCTTATCCAGCAGAAATCTTCATGGGAGACGTAGGGTCTTTGTCTCTTGGCGGTTGCCTTGGAACGATTGCAGTCCTTACCAAAAACGAGTTCCTCTTCGTTCTGATCGGTGGGATCTTTGTTATTGAAGCTGTTTCGGTTATCCTCCAGGTCGCTTCATTTAAGACGAGAGGCAAGCGGATCTTTAAAATGGCCCCAATTCATCATCACTTTGAGCTGACCGGCTGGCCTGAAACGAAGGTTATTGTTCGATTTTGGATCGTTAGTCTTATATTCGCGATCCTGGCACTTGCGACATTGAAACTTAGATAAAACACTTAAGGAGCTCTCATGGAAAAGTATAAAGGAAAAAAAATCCTCGTCGTGGGCTTAGGGAAGACTGGCTTTGCGCTGATCAACCTGTTCACTCAGTGGGGCTGCGAAATTAAGGTCACGGACATTAAGCCAATCTTTGATTTGAATAAGCAGGTCAAGCGTTTAAAAAAGATCTCCCCGACTCCGGGCATGACCCTCGGTGAACACAGGGATGAAGACTTTATTGAAGCTGATATTATTGTCTACTCTTCATCGGTAGATCCTAATCTCTCTCAGCTTAAGGTTGCACGGGAGCACGGCCGGCTGGTGTATTCTGACTTTGCCTTCGCTGTCGAGAACTGTGCAAAGCCAATCGTCGCCGTGTGTGGTTCCCATGGAAGGACCATCACCGCGCACATGATCGGGTACACTTTAAAAATCGACAAAAAGAACGTTTTTGTCGGTGGCACATCGGAAGAGCCGTTTATCAATTTTTTGAGTCTACCGAACCGCGAAGAAGTGGACTACTGCGTGATTGAGGTCTCCCCTCAGCAGCTTCAGACAGTCGAGAACTTCAAACCGGTACTTGCGGTCTACCCTAACCTTGAGGAGAAAAATCTTCTCGGTCGTTTCAGAAGTTCCGCTGAGTACCTGGACACTGCACTGAAGGTCGCGCGAAGTCTTGGCCCGGAAAACTTTCTCGTTGTGAATTTTGACAAGCTGGCTTCTAATTCTGTCCTTCGTTCTTCTCAGGCACAGACATTTTGGTACTCACGTAAGTCCTTTGTTACTATGGGTGTAATCTCAGAAATTCAGGGGACTCATTTCCACGATAAGCGGATCCACTGCAATATCCATTTCCATTCGGAGTTCAAGGTTACGGATATGCGCATCGTCGGGGTGAACAATCGCGAGAACCTCATGGCCGCCATCACTGCCTGTAAGGCGCTTAAAGTTTCTGATCACTCGATCCAACAGTGCATCGAAAAGTTCCCTGGTATCCCACATCGGCTCGAGTTCGTGGTCGAAAAAAACGGTGTCCGCTTCTACAATGACTCTAAGTCAGAGACTATGGAAGAACTCAAGGTTTCGCTCGAGGCTTTCAAGGATCAGGTTATTCTGATCGCTGGAGGAAAGGAGATTGAGGGGATTCCTTTTGATAAGTACTCGGGGATTATCCATGAGAAAGTCCGTGTCCTCGTTCTCGTTGGCGAGGTAAAGGAGACGATGAACAGAATTCTCGGCGATATGACTCAAACCTTCCTGGTTGGATCTTTTGATGAATCGGTCCTTCTGGCCTACCAGAAGTCCCGAACTGGTGACACGATTCTCCTTTGCCCAGGTAACGAGTCGACGGATGTATTCCGTGATTTTGAGGAGAAAGGAAACTACTACAAAAAGCTTATTTTTCAACTCTAGTTCATCATCTCAGGGGGCCGACCTATGGCCCCCCGATTTGCGAACAATGGTATTGAGACGGATACTAACTCGAGCTACACTGGAGTAAACCCAAACCAGAGTAGTTTTCAATGAGTGAAAATAACCGACTAGAAAAGTTAACCAACTACTTTTTAATTAATGTTTTTTTCCTGATTCTGTTCGGTGTCATTATGGTCTTCTCCGCCAGCTATATGTACGCTACGGAGAACATGGGATCGAGTTACCACTTCCTGGCCAAGCAGCTTTTCTTTGTTGCTCTGGGCCTCGCTGGTGCCCTAGTCTTTTCCAAACTTAAAATCCTCTACCTCTACCGGCACGCCTATAAAATCAATGCATTTTTTGGACTTCTGTTGACGCTAACTCTCGTGCCCGGGCTTCGGGTGGTGATCAAGGGTTCCAAGCGTTGGCTTAATTTGGGCTTCATGCACCTTCAGCCCGGTGAGTTTTTGAAGTTCACCCTCATGCTGGCGGCTATCCGTTACTTTGAGAACTTCAATAACTATACTTCGAAGCAGCGAGTTCTCTACCTGTCTGGAATTGTCTATCCTCTCGCGATTTTTGTCGTGCAGCCAGATTTCGGAACGTTCTTCATCTGTGCTTTGATCATCGGCTTTATTGCTTTCCTGAGTTCATTCCCGCGCAAGTACTTCTACTCAGTCCTCATCTTTGGCTTCATTGGTGCCTCCATGATTCTTGTCTCGGCCCCATACCGAATGAAGCGCCTTTTGACCTTCCTCGACCCGTGGAAAGATCCAAGAGGCTCAGGCTTTCAGGTGATCCAATCATTCCTTGCCTTTGCCAATGGATCTTTCTTCGGTCAAGGCCTGGGCAATAGCAACGAAAAACTTTTTTACCTTCCAGAGGCTTACAACGATTTCATTTTCTCTGTAGTGGGTGAGGAACTTGGTTTTATTGGGGTCGTCGTAACTGTCTTGATGTTCCTGAGCCTCATTTTTATAGGCTTTAAAATTGCTGTCTCTCTGAAGTCTCGGGTCGGCGGTATCCTGGTCTCTGCTATCATTTTTGCTATCGGCTTCCAGGCATTTATGAATATGGGTGTGGTTCTGGGTGTGCTTCCGACTAAAGGACTCAACCTGCCCTTCGTAAGTTATGGCGGCTCATCGATGGTTGCGAACCTAGCGGCGCTAGGTCTCATCTTCGCATGCGTAAAAATCCAGCCAAGCGACGCTAAGGACAGCCGAAGCAGGACGAAAAATCATCCTGTAGCTGCACTCAAGAGCGTGTTTAACTGATGAAGACCAGAATTAAATCTTCAGCTGTTCTCGTTGCCGGAGGAACCGGTGGTCATATCAACGCTGCTTTGGCTATTGGAGAGGCCCTTTCTGGGGACGGCTGGCGGGTACGCTACGTAACGGGTGAGAGGCCCCTCGACTATAAGCTTTTCAAGGGCCAGCCGGTTAAGCACCTTTCTTCCCGGCCCCTCCGCACAAGTCATCCGTTAAAACTCGTTACGAATCTGGCTAAAAATCTCCTAAGTTTTATTTGGGTCTTGGTTGCTTTCCTCCAGGACCGTCCGACAGTCATTGTTGGGGCCGGTGGCTATGTCTGTGGGCCAACTCTCTTGGCCGGATTTCTGCTTCGGATCCCGGTCTTTATCATTGAGCAGAACGCAGTTATGGGTCTCACGAACCGGATCTTGGGCTGGATCTCGACCCGAATCTTTGTCCACTTTTCAAAGACCAGAGGTCTTTCGTCTAAACTCAAAGAAAAAGTCAGGGTCGTTGGTAACCCGACCCGCAAATCGATCAGGCCGGCGCCATTTAAGGGTTTTGATGGCCAGCTTAAAGTCCTGGTTTTTGGCGGAAGCCTGGGAGCTGAGCAAATCAATAAAGTGGTCTGGGACGTTCTTCGCTCTCCGGCCGTGCTGCCCCTTGCGATTCATCATCAACTAGGGGGAGACGCCAAGGCTCCTGAGCTCGGGACTACTGCCTCTTACCTTCCTCTTAATTACATCGAGGATATGCAGAAAGAGTACGAGTGGTGCGATGTGATTATTTCACGCGCCGGAGCAAGCACCGTATCCGAACTTGCGATTATCAGGAAGCCCGTTTTATTCTTTCCCTACCCTGCAGCCACGGATAATCATCAGTTTCTAAACGCCAAGATCTTTCAGGAAGAATCTGACTTCACTGTTAAGGTTCTTGACCCCAACCTTCGACATGAAGACGCTGTTCGTGAGACGCAGGAATTTCTTTCCAAGGCTTCCCGACAGGAGTTAAAGTACAGCAAAAATCCCTCCCCAGGGAATTACACCTGCGACGCAGTGATAAGAGAGATTAAAGAGCATGTTGGGTTGGCTTAAAGCAACGAAACTTCATTTCATTGGAATCGGCGGTATCGGCATGAGTGGGATTGCCGAAGTACTTCTTGACCTGGGCTATCAGGTCTCGGGCTCAGATCTTAACAATTCAGCAGTTACGGAGAATCTTCAGCGCAAAGGTGCACAGATTCATATCGGTCACCGGGCAGAGAATGTGGAGGGCTCTACACTCGTGGTCTATAGCTCCGCCATCGATCCCCTGAACCCTGAAGTCATTCGGGCCAAGGAACTGGTCGTGCCCATGATCCGTCGAGCCGAGATGCTCGCTGAGCTTATGCGGCTCAAATTCGGTATCGCCGTGGCCGGATCCCATGGAAAGACGACGACCACAAGCCTCATCGCCACGATCTTTCAGGAGGCGAAACTCGATGCAACCTATATTATTGGTGGAATAGTTCGAAATCTCGGCGGTAATGCACGCAAGGGTGATGGAGATTACCTGATTGCTGAGGCGGATGAGTCTGATGGCTCATTTCTCTTGCTCAGCCCTATTGCTGCAGCGGTGACAAATATCGATGATGACCATCTTGACCATTATGGTAGTAAGGAAAAGATTGTTGAAGCCTTTGTAGAGTTTGTGAATAAGCTTCCTTTTTACGGGCGTGTCGCCCTGAATGCCAATGATGCAGCTTCTGTTGCAATAAAGTCGAAAGTTAAACGGCCAGTTTTATGGTACGGGATTGAGCTTGAAGGAGATAATGCCCTTTATGTTGCAAAAAATGTTGTCCTTTCTGCCGGTAGCACTGAATTCGACCTCTTCTATCGAGGAGAGAAAGTCCACAGACTTAAGACCCAGCTTATGGGCCTTCATAATGTTTCTAATACTCTTGCTGCCATTTCTATCTCACATGAAGCGGGCCTTGGCTGGGACGTCATCCAAAAAGGGCTTCTGAGCTTTCAGGGAGTTGGGCGCAGGCTCGAGAAACTCTTCGATGATGGAGGCTTTGTCGTCATTGATGATTATGGTCACCACCCTACTGAAGTGCGCGCTACGATCTCCACTCTGCGGAAAGTTGATACGCGCAAGCTCTGCGTAGTCTTCGAGCCCCATCGCTACACCCGAACTGAAAATTTTTGGAACGAGTTCCAAGACTGCTTTGAGGGTGCAGATGAGATCTTTGTTGCTCCTATTTACGCTGCATCAGAATCTCCAATCCCCGGTGTTACTGCCGAGGCCTTAGTAGCGTCGATGCAGGCGCGCGGAAAAAACGTTCGTTTCCTTTCTGCCCTCGACCAAATGGGAGAGCTTTTGGCCCAGCGCCGGTCTCTTCCCGTCGTCTTTGTTACACTTGGGGCAGGTACGATCTCCAAAAAGATTCGCGAGCTTGTTAAGGCGTTATGAGTCTTGCACACGAGCTTTCTCTCATTCCGGAACTCACCTTTCACCCTGATCACGACCTTACTCAGTTTACAACGATGAGACTCGCTGCTGTGGGTGATCTCGTTGAGGTTCGTAGCGTAGTGGCCGTCCAGAAGCTGTTACCGCTCCTTAAAAAGTATGATCGCTCTTATCTAGTTGTAGGTTGGGGCGCGAACATGATCCTCCCCGCCCAATGCGAGGAGCTCGTTATCTATCTCGACCTGCCCTTTGATCCCTCGATGCTCGAGGCACCACAGGAGCGCTACCGACTCCCTGCCTCTGTCGGACTCAATCAGCTTACAGGGCATGCTGTCCGGTTTGGGCTTAAGGGTTGGGAAGTCTTCACTGGAATTCCCGCCTCTCTGGGGGGCGCCATTTATATGAATGCCGGTACAAACCTAGGTGAGTTTGGGGCCCTCGTAACTCACGTTGAGCTCGTGACTCGTGAGGGTGAGCTCCGCGAGGAAGTCATTGACTCGGCCAGCTTCTCGTACCGAAGGAATCACTTTGTAAACTCAGGGGAGGTTATTGTTTCAGCGACCCTGGTCCATCGGGGCGTCGATGCTGAGATTCCGCAAAAGATCCGAGATTACCTGGACTATCGAAAGAAGACTCAACCGCTGGCCACACGTAATTGCGGCTGTGTCTTTAAGAATCCGAACCGTGACCTACCGGCCGGTAAGCTTATCGATCTCCTCGGTCTTAAGGGTCTAGCGATCGGTGGCCTGCGCGTGAGCGTAAAGCATGCCAACTTTATAGAAAACACCGGATCATCGACCTGGGAAGAATTCGAAACCCTGGTGAACATCATTAAATCTCAGGCCGATCAGTTTTATGGAATTGAATTTGAACTGGAAGTGAAAATCCCCTATGATTAACTCATGGTGCGATACCTTTTAGTATTTTTCCTGATCCTTCCTGTGCTCTCCAGAGCAACAGTTCCGGAGCAATTTACTCAGAAAAACATCACCTACCGCACATCTTTTGGTGACTGCCCGTCGAAGTCTTCCGGACTGCTTACGCTTATCCTGATGAGAGAGTTCGAGCGCAACCACTCGTTAAAGGACGTAAAGGAGAAGATCCTGGCAGATAAGCTCGATGAGAAGTATTTTCTGAGTGACTACAGAATTGCATATAATCCCGTCGTCAAACGCCTACGGATTCAGCTCGAATGTCCGGAACCACTGGCGAAGATTCAAGTTTATAAGCCGAATGGTCAGGAGCATTACTCGGCGGTACTCGCAGATAACGCTCGGATGTACGAACCTCACTACGAGAATCTGATGCGAGCTGAAAAGAAGCTCGTCTACCAGCTCCCACTTCTTGCGATCTCGACCGAGCAGCTTGAAGTGAGTGCTCCAGTCGAACTTGCAAACTTTATAAAGCGAATGGATCTGGAACTGAGGAAGCAAGTTTCTGAGATTATCGTGAGCAAAAACAATGATTTGACAATTATCTTCGCTCTCGGAGGGAAGGCTACCAGCGTTTTCATGGGGGCCGACCTTTGGGAAGAAAAGCTCACGAAACTAACGAAAATTGTGGGTTACGTAGGAAAGAACCGGCGCTTTCCTACAAGCATCAACCTGGTAAATTCGAAAAAGGTGGTTGTCAAGTTTTCGGACAAAACCTAAAATTTTACGAGGGGCGAAGAACGCCTCTTTTTAGTCAGAATGAATCTGCCCTCTCCGCCTTAGCGGAGAGTATTTGAGAAGGGAATCTCATGAGTACCAAAAGTGTCATCGTCGCTTTGGACATCGGAACAACAAAAGTCTGCACACTCATCGCACAAAGATCAGCGAAAAGTTTAGAGATTCTTGGAGTAGGCTCTCATCCGAGCTATGGCCTTAAAAAAGGCTCTGTAGTCAATATAGAGAAAACCGTCGAGAGCATACGTAGCTCGATCGAAGAGGCGAAGCTCATGGCCGGCATCGACGAACTCGAGTCGGCCACCGTTGGGATCGCTGGCAATCATATTTATTGCTTCAACTCCTCTGGTGTTGTTCCAGTGAAAAATAAAGAAATCAATCAGTCCGACGTAGACCGGGTCATCGAGGCGGCAAAAGCTGTGCTTATACCCTCGGACCGTGAAATTCTGCACGTAATCCCGCAGGAGTTTAAGGTCGACAACACTGTAGGTATAAAGAATCCAATTGGAATGTGCGGCTCACGCCTAGAAGTGAATGTCCATATAGTTACTGGAAAGACACCACTTATCCATAACCTCGTAAAGTGCGTGGAACAAGCGGGGCTCATTGCTAATGAAGTCATTCTTCAACCAATAGCTAGCTCTCGTTCCGTGCTTTCTATGGAAGAGAAGGAGCTTGGGGTTGTATTAATCGACATCGGTGGAGGAACTACAGACGTTGCTATCTGGAAGGATGGAAGTCTTCTTCACTCACAGATCATTCCTCTTGGTGGCAACCATTTTACGAATGACCTTGCGGTTGCTCTAAAGATACCTCATAACGAAGCTGAGCGGATCAAACTGACCCACGGAACGGTACTAAAAGATACCCACCAGAAGGAAACTTTCGTAACGGTCCAGGGCCTTTCTGGCACCAGGCCTCGGGAGGTATCATTGAGCTTTGTAGCTGAAGTTCTTGGGGCAAGGGCGGAAGAACTGTTCTCAGTAGTACGTGAGCTGACTATGGAGAAGAACTTGCAAGACGTGATCACAGGTGGATTCGTTCTCACCGGTGGAGGCGCACTGATCAAGTATCTTCCAGAGCTCGCGGAGTACTACCTTGAAAAGCCTGTGAAGGTGGGTTATCCCGTGGCCTTCGGGGGAATGACAACGGCCATGCAGCACCCGAAATTCTCGACTGTGTTGGGCCTGCTCCAGGAGTCAAAGCATGTTTCTCACGCACGGACTGCAGATGAAAAAGTACAAGACGAATCGGATATGTTTGATAAACTAGGAAGATCGCTAAAAAATGTGTTTAAAGAAATTTTCTAATATCGGAGGACCTGTTTATGTTCGATATCGCGGACAACTCTAGCCAGCCAACTGCCGCCCGGATCAAAGTTATCGGCGTTGGTGGTGGCGGCTGCAATGCTGTGAATACTATGATCCGCTCTGGGCTCATGGGCGTTGAATACATCGTCGCGAACACGGATTCGCAAGCCCTGGCCGCTAGCCTTGCTGGAACCAAGATCCAGCTTGGCGGCAATGTTACTAAAGGCCTGGGCGCCGGCGCCAATCCTGAAGTCGGACGGAAATCGGCGATTGAAGATTACGAGAAACTTTCCGAAGTGCTCGATGGTGCAGACATGGTTTTTGTCACTGCGGGAATGGGCGGAGGCACAGGTACCGGAGCGGCTCCAGTTATTGCGAAACTGGCACGTGAGCTCGGCGCTCTCACCGTAGGTGTGGTAACGAAACCCTTTGTTTTCGAAGGGAAAAAGCGCTCCCGCCAAGCGGAGGAAGGCATCCGATCTTTAGAGGAGTCCGTCGACTCACTCATTTGCATCCCTAACCAACGATTGCTTCAGCTCGCAGGCGAAAACCTCTCTCTGGTTGATACGTTTCGTGCTGCCGACGAGGTGCTCCTCAACGCCGTTCAGGGGATATCTGATTTGATCAATAATACAGGTCATATCAATGCTGACTTTGCCGATGTATCGACGGTGATGACCAACAAGGGTCTATCGTTAATGGGAACCGGGACAGCTATGGGACCCGATCGATCGATCAAGGCCGCGAAGCAGGCGATCAGTTCGCCTCTACTTGAGGACGTCTCAATTGATGGTGCCACTGGTATTATTATTAATATCACCGGCAATTCATCGCTGACGATGCACGAGACCAATCAGGCAGTCACACTTATTATGGAAGCCGCTGACGAAGATGCCGAAATCATCTTCGGCACGGTTATCGATGAGAATATGGGTGAGTTCATAAAGGTTACTGTCATCGCAACTGGGCTTCGGTCTGCTAGAAAAGAAAGCACCGTCGCTCCCGCGGTGGTCAGACCTGCGCAGACTCGGGAAACCATGGCCCAGGCCGCTCCGACCGCTGCGCGAATGGAGGGAGAGCTGGAAATGAAACCGAGAAACGAAGTCCCTCGGTTTGAAACACCTGTCAGGAACGATCCTCGGGCCGAAGCGGTACGACCTGAGTCTCGGGACGAAGCCCCTATGGCAAGGAATACAGACTACGCGGTTAAATCTGAAATCTCTTTCGAACTTGAGGATAAGCGTCCGCTGGAAGCCGGACGCCCTAAGATCAACTGGGCGGAGAAACTTCAGTCTGCGGCATCAAAGTATGAATCTCAAAAAAACTTTGAGACTAATACTACCCATGCCCCACCTGTGGCCCCGAAGGCGCCTCCGGTTGTTGAGAGGAGCGAATTTGCTCACCACGATACCACAGAAGCATCAGGATCGAACGTGACGGCTCAGGCCGCACAAACTCGTGAAAGTCGCATTAAATCCATCGCGGAGAAGCTCGGTTTCTTCAATTTCGATGAGGATGAGTTCGATACACCTTCATTCATGAAGAAAAACGATAGAGGCCACGATACACAGGTCTAAAAAAAGCCCTCCTCGGAGGGCTTTTTTTTACCTAAATTTGAAAATCTTTAAGGCGTTCACGGAGATCATCCACTGATTCTCGAATAGCAAAAAGAACCAGATAGGTTTCTATATGGTCTTGATCAACATTAATTTTGTAATGAGTTTCCACGTATGTGGGTATGTCTCTTTCCTTAAATAGTTCCTTTTTAACGTCAAAGAGTCGAACACCGTGCTCAGGGTCTGCGGTAGAAGTTTTGATGGTAAGGACTTCGTCCCAGTCATGACGCATGACGAGCGGTAGGTGTTCCTTACAAAAGTGCAACGCTTTGAAGGGCTTGATGCAGGCCCTACAAAAGAGTCCATCGCAGATGGAACAGGTGACTTCACCAGGCTCTTCAGTGTGATTAGGGCAGAAGAGTTCCGCACGGGGTGGTTTTATTTTGTCCAGTTCCTTGAGCCTTTCCATGATCGCAGGATGAAACTCACCTGTAGATAAGTCTCCAGAGGTAGCCTCTTGAGAACGCGGCAATGAGGATTCACGAGGAAGGGTCTGACGGAATAGCTTAAACACGAGGGCCGTGAGCAGACCAACGATGATCACGAGAAGGAAAAGTGTCACGACAATGAGGATGAGGGCAGTATGTTCCATCGAATCTATTCTAAGGCAACACCTAGAATAAATGAACTTCTGTCACAGGCTTGTAACCAAGAAAATTATTAAAGAACTGGCGGGTAGCAATTTTGACTTGATCCTTAAGATAGTGGTCTTCCCGAGACAGGAGATCCCTCCTGATTTGCTCAAGCAGCTTTCGGCGCAAGTGTTCTACTTGGTCGTTTGCCAACAAAGGAAGTCCTAGGAGACTTACTTCAATGTGACTAGTGTTACGATTATAGCTTACAAAAACAGCTCCCTGGGTTGCCATTTTTCTACGCTGAGAAACCTGGGATTTCTCAATCTCAAGACTTCGACCGTGGATGAGTCTCGGCTCCTTGGCCTGGTGCTCCTCAATCTTTATAGTACCATCGCTAAGGACGACTTCTTGGTAATTGTAAATCAGGTGTGCCGACACTTTGGGGTAGTATTCGCGGATGAATTCGTAGTGTTTCTTGAGAAAGTAAGATTCCCCGTGAATAGGAAAATAAAACTCAGGAGAAAAATTCTTTAATATGAGGTGGAGATCCTCCTTGCCTGGGTGACCTGATGCATGAATGAGAGAATCACTTGCCGTGATAATGGTTACTCCGAACTCTGTCAGCTTATTATAAATCCGCGCAATTTTCTTCTCATTTCCTGGTATCACCTTGGAACTAAAAACGACCAGATCACCCACGCGTGGTTTAAAGGTTCCATCCTCCCCCCAACTGAACCGTCGAAGAGCAGATAAGAAGTCGCCCTGACACCCCGAAAGGAATATCAACATTTTTCCTGATTGGCCTTTGACCTGCTCTGGAAAGAAGAGCTGATCTGAAGGGATTTCGCTGTGCCCGGTCTCGAATGCAGATTCCATATAGGTCTTTAGGGATCTACCCATAATAACGATTTTTCTGCCTTCTGAAATTCCGAGCTTAGCAATCGTATTCATGCGATGGACATTGGAGGCAAAAAGAGTGATGAAGATGCGTTCTTCTGGCCGGGCCATGAGATCGCGAAGATTTGAATGGAGCTCTCCCTCAGCAGTAGTCTTTCCGTCTGAAAGGATGCTGGTAGAATCAAGGAAGAACGCTGTGTGCTTGCATTCCGAGAGCTTGTGTTGAATTTTTTTGAAGTCAATAGGAGCTTCATGTTGAGATCGAAGATCAACTTTGAAATCTGAAATATAAAGCGCCCCCCACTCTTTGTCAGGGGACTGGATGATAAGGCCACAAGTCTCAGGAATAGAATGGTTTACGTGTACGGGAAAGATCGTTACGCCTGAAAACTTAAGCTCCGAACTGTGGTCGTAGAGCTCGTAAGTGAATTTAATTTTATGCTCTTCCAGTTTTCTCTGAATCAGGTGAAGTGTGAAACGCGAAGCGAAGACGCGTAAGTCTGGAAAGGCTTTAAGGAGGTGGGCAAGTCCACCGATGTGATCTTCGTGCCCATGAGTGATAACGATGGAAGAAATTCGTGCTGGATCTAGAAGCGAAAAGTCAGGAACCAAATAATTAATGTCAAAGCACTCTTCGTAAGGAAAAAGCAGGCCGCAGTCGACGATAATATCTTCCTCGCTGGTCCGGATGAGTGTCATGTTAGACCCTATTTCCTGAACGCCGCCAATAGGAAGGATGCTAAAGTATTTGTTCTTCAAGTGCTGACCCCTGTTATTGCAAAATACTAACAGAGGATTTATCCGTTGGCACCGAAGACATCTCTTCTGAATAGGTTAGGAGAAATGCGCCGGTTCGGGCCAAGCCTCGGGTTGCCCTACAGGACGTAAAAAATCCATGATCTGAGCGGCAAGGATTTGGGCAGCAACATCAGTTTCTTCACCCACGGTGAAATCAGCATACTGTTTCTGAGGATCGAGGTACCGTTGGTACATGGGTCTGACCGTGTCATAGTATTGCGAGATGACGGACTCTAGGGAGCGTCCACGCTCTTTCACGTCACGGTGGAGTCTACGGGTGAAGCGGATATCTGAGTCGACGTGGAGAAAGCATTTGATGTCCAGGAGATCGCGGATCTCCTGATCGTAAAGGGAGAAGATCCCTTCAAAGAGAACGACCCGGCAGGGGCCAAGGGTCTCGATCTCCTGAGATCGGGTTGATGTTGAAAAGTCGTAAACCGGGCAATCGACGGAGATCCCCTGTTTAAGTTGGCCTAGGTGTTGCCTAAGGAGATCCCAGTCAAAGGCATCCGGATGATCGAAGTTAGCTTTGCCGTTAACTTTTGGCACTGTTGGAAGGTAGTAGGAGTCCATGTGGAGGAGAGATGAGTGTTCGTGATTCACGGCCTTCATGACTTTATTTGCAAAAGTCGTCTTACCCGAACCTGAGCCACCTGCGATACCAATTAGAAAGATTTTATGCATATAGGGTTTGATTACTAACAGATATCCTTATGCCCGCGCAATAAAAGCTTAAGGGATGTAATTTTTTTATCGTCACAGTTGCCTTTGAATAAGTTATAAAGGCACGACTTTAAAGGATTTTTATGGACATTTTTTGGATCGTCACGCTTTTCCATTACCAGCCCTCTCCGGGGCAGTGGATTTCACTAGAATCTCATGCAATCCATGACTTCTCGGCGACAGGTATCGAAGAGTTTTCTCTCAACGAGGCAGAGGTGGATGAGATACTTGGCGAGCGCTCCTATTCTGGTGGAGACCTCCCTGCGGCCGTTCTCGCAGAAGTCGAGGATCGTGTGCTTATGGCACCCAATAACTATCGCTTCTTCTTCTCTGATGGTGCAGCTGCGACACACTTCCTGGCCTTCGTCCGCCGCGAATGTCTATGTGAGTCGCAGCTTGAGGAAAAAGCCTTGCAGGATTGGAATGCGGAGTGGAAAAAGCACTATGCGCCGATACCTGTTAATGGAAAGCTTGAAATAATCCCTTCATGGAAAAAGGATTATGCTTCTCAGAGTGAGCGCCAAATCTATATTTACCCAGGAATGGGTTTTGGAACTGGCAGTCACGAAACAACCTTCCTTTGCCTTCGTCTTTTTACGGAGCATCTGATCTCCAAGCCCATTGAAAATGTCCTAGATTTTGGCTCAGGTTCAGGAATTCTTGGCCTGTCCGTTTTTCGCTTTTTTCCTGAGGCCCGCGTCGATTTCTATGACATAGACCCTGAAGCGAATAAGAATTGTTATCACAATGCTGAGATTAATGACCTTGAGGACCGCGCCTTCCGTCTTCTTCTTCCAGAGGTCAGGGAGCAGCTTTTACCAGCT
Source organism: Pseudomonadota bacterium (assembly GCA_027487685.1). Taxonomy (GTDB): domain Bacteria; phylum Bdellovibrionota; class Bacteriovoracia; order Bacteriovoracales; family Bacteriovoracaceae; genus Peredibacter. The sequence goes on from JAIYDC010000131.1 coordinate 28,005, forward strand.
TATGATGTCGTGTTCGCCAATATTCTCGAAAGTATTCTTCTACAGGAGCTTAAGTCGCTTTGCGCTCTCACACGACCAGGTGGATCGTTGATTCTGTCGGGACTCCTTCGTTTTCAGGCCCCTAACGTGCTTGCAGCTTACAGTGAAGCGGGTCTCGAGCTAATCAACCATGTTGAAAAGGGCGACTGGGCGGCACTACTCTTTTTGAAAGGTTCTAAATGAGGGCCCACTATATAAGGGAACTCACTGTTATGCCGGAGTACGTACTTCGTGATGAGGGCGTTCATCATCTCTTGAATGTTGTTCGCGTGGCCGTTGGCGAGTCCTTGCTCTTGATTGATGGTGCTGGGCAGTTTGTAGAGACTGTTGTCGAGGCTATAAGCAAGCGTGAACTCAGGCTCCGTCAAACATCACAATACCGACGAGAAAGAAGATATCACTTCGATATCGCTCTGGGCCTGCCTAAGCGTGATGCCCTTGATCTCTGTCTGCGTCAACTCACAGAACTCGGTTTTGAGACCATCTACCTCATCCACTCAAGCTATTCGCAAGTTAAGCTCCCTGAAGGGGAGAGGCTAACTAAGCTTCTCATTTCAGCGGCCGAACAGGCCAATGCGCCCTTCCTTCCTACCCTCTGTGAAGTGAATTGGAGTCAGGTTCCTTGGGAAAGCTACGGCGAGACACTTTTGCTCGATTCTCAGACCGATTGTTCTGTCCAGGGAACCACCGGCTCCGAGGCGCGGCGCTTGCTGATTGTCGGACCAGAAGGCGGATTTTCACCTGAAGAACTTACATTCCTCCACCAACGGCCTAGGCTACGGAGGATTCGGCTCCCAACACCTATTCTTAGAACTCCCACGGCCGTTGCTACAGGCGCCGGAATCATGATCCAGAGTTTGCTTTAGTGACAGCAGCGTTGCTATGATAATCAAAAGGAACAGCAGCATGAACCTAGAAAACTCAAAGTCTCCGAAACCTTCTAAAGGAGCTTCTTCGCTAATCGAAGATATGGATTTTGATTTCAAACCGATCACTTCGGGCCTTGGTTTTCACCATCAGAAGGCAACTGAATTGAAGCCTCTCATAACCGAGAGGACTGTGGCATTTAGTCCTATACAGTCTGCAAATCAGCTCAAAAAAGATATGTCAGTCTATCAAAGTGATCTTTCGATGTTTTACGGCCGTGAAACTCAAACCGAAGTTGGTACTCCTGAGCTATCAATCCCGGCAGTCGAGGAGAAATATTTCCGCCTCGCTACCTCCACTCAACGATTCTTTGCTTATGTCATTGACCTTACCCTCGTCTTAGCACTTCTTGGTGCAATGTTGAGTGTTATGGCACGAACTATAAGCATGGACCTAATGGAGGCGTGGACGCAATATCCTAACGAGATAACCCCTCTCGTTGTAACTCTCTTTTTTGGAATTTATCTGATGTACTTCTCAATCTGTGAGAAGGCGAGTCAGTCCACCATTGGCAAAAATGCACTAGGACTTCGTGTGACTGGCCTTGACAATAGATCTCTTTCACTCCTTTCACTGCTACTTAGATCAACAGTCAGCCTTATGAACTTCGCAAGTCTCGGTCTCTTCTCCTACTTTGACCTTCAAAACAAGATAGCTGGTTCGAAGGTTATTCAGGTCTCTTGATGTTTTCGCCAGCGCTTGAATTTTTTCTTCGCCAAACTCAGGGTAAACGCCTCGTTTTCACTAACGGTTGCTTTGATATTCTTCATCGCGGTCATGTGAGTTACCTCGCCGAAGCACGTCGCCTCGGAGATTTCCTGGTGGTTGGGCTTAATTCAGATGCCAGCGTGAAGCGTTTAAAGGGGTCAGAACGACCGATAAACAATGAGGATGACCGAAGATATGTGCTTGGTCAGCTTAAGTCTGTAGACCATGTTGAGATATTCACTGATGACACACCTTTGAATCTGATAATGGCCGTTAGTCCTAAGATCCTTGTGAAAGGTGGTGACTGGAAGATAGATCAGATCGTTGGTGGTCGTGAGGTTATTGCCAATGGAGGGGAAGTTTTTTCGTTGAATTTCGTCGATGGTTACTCGACAACTTCGATTATTAATAAAATTCAGCACACGTGATTCTTTCTCTAGTCATAAGTGGTGATCGTCCACTTGACGTCTACTCATTTTTCTTTGTTCCTGGTTCTATTTCTTGCCCCTACGTTGAGTGGTACCCATGTATCAGCGCCTCCCTTCGATTGAAGCGTGAGGTATTGGTGCTCGAAGCACCTATCGACTTTCCCTACTGGTCATCACATAAGCGCTGGGATGTAGGTGACAATTGGTGTTGGCTCTCCCTTCGCTCTCGGAAGGCGATTGAGGACTTTCACCGTCAATCTAAAGACTATGGAGTTTTTAAATCGCTTCTCTCTCAAGCTAAGTAGCTAATATTTTTATAATTACTGATTTTTTTTATCGGCAATACTAAATAAAGCTCAATTCATTGCTGACTCTTTCGATAAGACTCTCGAACCGTACCATTGTGGTCAGGTTAGATTTCCAAGGAGTACGTTGATGGGCTTAAGAATCAACACAAACGTTGCCTCGCAAGAGGTGCAGCGAAGCCTGAAGGTCAGTAATACCTCTCAGGAAGCTGAGTTCGCAAAATTGTCGTCGGGTAAGCGAATTACCAAGTCGGCCGACGACGCCGCTGGTCTGGCCATCGCCAAGAAGCTGGACGCGGAAACCAAAGGTCTTCGGATGGCGTCGAGAAACGCCAACGATGCCATCTCGCTGGTGCAGGTTGCGGAGGGAGGTCTAAACGAGACCACTAACATCCTCACCAGGCTGCGGGAGCTTTCCATCCAGGCCGGGTCTGATACGGTTGGGGAAGCTGAGCGGGGCTACCTTTCCCTTGAGTACGAGCAGCTTGTTCAAGAAGCTGATCGAATCTCCAAAACGACGTCTTACAACGGTCGTTCGCTGCTTAAGGGAGAGGGCGATACGCTCCAATTCCAGGTCGGCGCCTATGGTGGTGAAGAGAATCTGATCGAATTTGATGCTGGCTCGACAGATGCATCTTCCGAGTCTCTTGGAATTAGTGGGACAAACGTCCGTGACAAGAGCGATGCGATCGGTAACCTTGAACGAATCGACGAAGCAATTGGTAAAGTCAGTGGTTTTAGAGCGAACCTAGGTTCGATCCAGTCACGGCTTACTTCTTCTATAAATAATCTAGACGTGGCCGTCGTGAATCAGGAAGGAGCACGTTCTAGAATTGAAGATCTTGATATTGCAGAATCAACGGCGAAGCTTGCATCATCGCAGATCAAAACTGCGGCGGGTATGGCGACGCTAGCCCAGGCAAATGCCCTTGGAAACTCTGCTCTTAGATTGATTGGTTAAGCCGTACTCCTGATCTTTAGAATTGTGTTTTCTTAAAGCCCAAGGCCTTCCGGTTAAACCCGGAAGGTCCTTTTGGAGGGCCTGTGGCCAATGACAATAAGCTTAGGAAAGTCACTGATGTAGCTGTGATTTACAGTCTTCTAAATTCTGCCAAGGAACTCGGGACTGAGGTGTATGTCTGGAGATTCATCGGGAATCGTAAGATTATGAGTTCAGTTAGAATCGAGGCACTGCGCAAGCAACGCTCTGATTATTCAATCGTGCCTCTTGCAGGCAACGACCAAACCGTTCAAGATCTTATTAGTGGTCAACACTTCGTCGACCTCTACATTCCTGATTCAGCGCTCCTTCTCCGCTGCAAGATTAAAACGGTGGATGCCCCCCTTCGTTACTATCTCCACATTCCTGAATTCGTCGCACAAGTCGAGCGGCGAAAAAACTTCCGCTTGAAAGTGTATGGTCTTTATGAGGTGAATGCCTCGTTTACTAAGGAAGTTTCAACACCTAAGTCGGGAACACAGCATTTTTCAAAAGACCTCTTTGACATAAGTACCGGGGGCTTTTCTTTTTACGTCTCTCGCTTAGAGTCCAAGCTTTTCCAAGTGGGAGATCCGTTGTCTCGTGTACTTCTGAAGGCTGGGACATGGACTGGAAAACTTTCGGCTAAGGTTGCCATGATCCGGGAGATTGAACCTGATGTTCATAATGGTCTTCAGTACAAAGTATGGCGTATAAGCTGCAAATATACTGAGATTGATGAGGTCAGCCGGAAGTATCTCGAAGTTTATATTTTTGAGAGGATGAATCACGATCTCCATGCTATAAATATGTAGATGAGACTCGCCGCTATTTCCGACGTTCATGTTAAGGTTCCCAACGACGAAGCTGATCGGCTTCTCTCAAATTTTCTCGTGCATCCCGAAGTTCTTTCGGCAGATTACGTAATACTCCTAGGTGACATCTACGACCTTATGGTTGGACCTCATCCCCAGTACTTCCATCAGTTTCGACACCACTTCCAGGCGATTGATGAGCTCCTCCGACTGGGTAAGAAAGTCTATTTTTTTGAGGGTAACCATGATGTGCACCTCGAAAGGTTATTTCGAAATGTCTGGAAAAATTCTGATGTCATTGTTTCTCAGCAACCAATGGTCCTTGAACTGAATGGGAAAACATACTACGTTTCCCATGGAGATGAGCACGAAGTGGACAACCTCACTTATCATCGTTACATCAATTTTATCCGATCAAGGCCCTTAAAGTTCATCGCTGACTATCTTATGCCCTACATGGTGCTGAACTATCTAGGTCGCCGGGCCTCAAAAATCTCGAGAAAGCAGGGCCGGAAGCGTTTTGATGCGGAAGGTGTAAGGCACACATTCCGTGAGGGCGTAAGAAAAACTACCGAAGGCAAGTTTGATTTTGTGCTCGGTGGGCATAGTCATGTTAAAGATCTCTATCAGATCCCTGGTACACCATCTATGTACTTGAATAACGGATATGCTCTTAATTCGGGCACGTTTATATGTATCGATGACCATGTAATAAAGTTCCTTCCTCTAGGTTAGTTGGGCCATTGCCCTCACTTCTTTCTGAACCATTTTACCAACGATCTCTTTTACTGTTGATTCGGTTCTCGCTTCACGATCCTGGGCCTGAATATCCTTACTCACGACAACCAGCACCTCTGCGAACTGGGCTATTTGTGGCAAGTGTGTGATGGCGATAACCTGTCCGTGAACTGCCACTTCACCTAGTGCTTTACCAATACATGCTGCGGTTTCTCCTCCGATGCCGGTGTCAATTTCATCGAAGAGGAAGATACTTATGGAGTCATGGGATGACAGGATCTGGCGAAGACTGAGAAGAATTCTTGAAAGTTCTCCTCCTGATGCTATATCTTTGATTTTAAAAAATCCTTCCCCTGGGTTGGTCTCTGCAATAAAACAAGCCCTGGTTATACCATTCTCAGAGAGCTCACTAAGCACATCGAGTTGAAGCTTAATGGTCGCGCCAGTCATTTTAAGATTCCGGATCTTTACCGTGAGCTCATTTCCTAGTCTCAGTGCCGCTTGGGCTCGTTTATCATGGAGCACACTTGCTTGCTTCATGAGATCTTGCTCTATCTTGGATATCCGAGTTTGGATCTCATCGAGATTTAAATCGAGAGTTTCTAGTAAGCCTCTTTCCTTGAGAAATTCAACCTGCATTTGTAGAATTGACTCAACCGAGCCTCCAAACTTCTTCTTGAGCCGTTGGTAGGCATCCAGCCGCTCTAGAATAAGTTCAAGACCATCTGGATCGATTTCAAGATTCAACTTTCGCTCAATAGCCGCTTCCAGAATGGCGACCTTGTCATCAATTTCTGAGAGGAGCTCTGCTTGATCTCCGAACAGTTCAGGATTTTTTGAGAATACATGAGTCATCTGTTTCAGGTGACCGGCGAGTCCCGGGCCACCATCTCCACCTTGCAGGTTTTCTTTTACGAGGTAACATAGCTTTTGGGTCTTCTCCAGATTAACCAGAAGATGTTTTTTCTTAAGGAGATCTTCTTCATCCTGGGATGAAGGGTTTAGACGCTCGATTTCCTGAAGTTGAAAGCTAAGGTAGTCAAGACGCTGTTCCCGGAGAGTCTTTGATTGAGTGAGCTCTTCATGGTTTCGCCTTAGCTGGCGAAGTTCTCGAAGTTCCTGATGGTAGATGGCCACCATGGGGAGCTGTTTTGCGAAATGATCCAGCAGTTGCAGTTGGTAGGTCTCCGAGAGAAGTTTCTGATTTTCGAACTGACCTACCAGGTCAATAAACTTCCGTGCAAAGTTCGCAAGAAATGTGATGGTACACGAGAGATGATTGATATAGGTCTTAGATGTTCCGTTCTTGTAAATGAGTCGCTTAATCACGACCTCCGTTCCATCAACGGGATACCCTTCTACCTCGAGATAAGCTTTAACTCTTTCATCTTCACAATAAAATGAGGCTTCGATGAGTGAGTAATCAGTATCTCGGCGAACAACTTTCTTATCCGCACGCCCACCCAGAATGAGCTGAAGAGCATCTAGCACAAGACTCTTTCCGGATCCAGTTTCTCCAATAATGGCATTGAACCCAGGTCTAAAACCAATGTTCTGATTTTTGAAAGTTGCGAAGTTTTGGATGATGAGCGTTTTTAAGTAGAAGCTAGCGTTCATGAGATCCCTCCGTTTCCACCATTGTACGGATAGGGTACGGACGAGTCAAGCGCGGAGCGTATCTTTCCCGTAGTGGAGACTACTCTTTTCTACTTATGACAAATTTATCGCGGATTGTTTCAAAGTAAAGTCGATCTGGATTTTTGATAAGTGATACTTTTTTAACTTTGCCAGAATTAATTGTTACCACATCATGTTCATCTATATTAATCGCAACTTGTCCGTCCAGGGTAAGGGTTACTGAATGGTGCGGTGGAAGTACCCGGATAATTATAGGTTCCGTATCTGGGACGACAAATGGTCGATGAATGAGTGAGTGCGGGCATATGGGTGTGAGTACAAGCCCACGGACATCAGGATGAACTATGGGGCCACCAGCGGCCATTGAATAGGCCGTAGATCCCATGGGGGTTGAAACGATGATTCCATCTCCGGATAGATTGTAGATGTGTTCACCACCCAGTTCAGCTCGAAGGTAGATCATCCGTGCGATATCGGTCTTGGCCATTACAGCATCGTTAAAAAAGTGGTCCTCGAAATGGACAACTCCCTTTTTTTCCACTTTAACGTGGCAGAGGGGTTTAGGAGTCGTTTCGAAGTCTCCGTCAAGGATGTCCCCTAATCGGTCGAAGTATTCATTCTTGTTAAACTCAGTAATAAAGCCCAGGCGACCCAGGTTTATTCCAAGTACTGGGATCCGTGCATTGATACGTCGGCAGACTCCGATGAGGGTTCCGTCACCCCCAAGGGAAAACATGATATCGACTTTATTATGAAAATTCTTTGAGTTCCAAAACTCGAGGTGATCTGTTGTCTTTTGTCGGAAGAATTTCTGTACTCTTTCTCTATCCTCCTCCCGGAACACGATCTGCTTCTTTCTACGCAACATCCAAGTACAGAGATTTGGCAGGATGCTATAGAATTCAGGTGTGGAATTGGGTTTTAGGGTGAGACCAATTGTCTGAAGGGTAGCTGATCTTTTCATACTATTTCCGTCATGATCTTTAGGGCACCTTCGAGGTCATCAAAAGGCTTATTAAGGAGTCGACATTTGTATCCATCTGCACGAGATAGGACTTGCTGCGAGTTATAGGCGGTCATGATGACAAATTTTCGGCCAATCTCCTCCGCGGTGAACTTTTTCTTTGATTCCTCGATGACGTCGAATCCTGAAATATCCTGGAGCATAAGGTCGCAGATAATTCGATCGTAGTTATTCTTAAGGATAAGATCGATAGCGAGTTTACCGCTGGCCGAAACGTCGACCTTGATACCTTTGCGCTCAAAAAGCTTCTTGAGAGACTGTTGGATTAGGATCTCGTCCTCTATGATCAGTATATTGGTCATGTCCGTGGGAGGGTCAAGCGGAAGTGTGCCCCTTTACCGTTATTATTAACTAAATGCTCCAAATTACCACCCATTTTTAGTGCAAGATTTCTTGATAAGACCAGCCCAAGTCCTGTCCCTTGGCTTTTCGTTGTGAAAAATGGCTTGAAGAGAAGCGCCTGCTGCTCGGATGAAATGCCTGGCCCGCTATCAATGACGTCAATAAAGACATTAATATCATCGCCACTTACCGTGAGCCTAAGCTCTCGTTTAACACCGGAATCAGTTTTCATCGCCTGGGCCGCATTGACGATAAGATTGAAGATGATTTGGACGACAAAGATTAGAGGCACTTCAAGTTTAAGTTCGTTCGCTCCGTTCTGATAGTCTATGGTTTTAAGAACCTCACGTGTTTCGCTCTTGGATAGCACCAGGGCTTCATCTATGATTTTGGTCAGCGCAACCGGGCGACTTTCATTCTGAATTTGATAGAGGTTCGAGAAGTCTTCAATAATTACTTGGCAGCGGTTGATGTTATTCTCAATCTCAAGCATGAGTTCTCGGTTGTCGGCATGGACCTCTAGCATTCGGAAAAGCTGGGAGCCAAGTTTTAATCCGAAGAGCGGATTTGATAACTCATGACGAAGAGTGTTTAGGAGCTCCCCGAGAAGCGATATCCTTTGGAAGTGGAAGAGATCAAAAGCGTAATGGCGGAGTTCATCGCTGTCATAAAGGTCCAGAGTGAAGGGACCCTGAATTTTCTTTGTGAAGAAAATATCCTTGTCTTGAAGCTCAGTGCTGTAGATGTCGTTAGGATAAGCCGTTCCACTGATGCCGTCACGGATTCGTAAGGGTAAGGGAAAGTCCTTGAGACAAACCCGGAGCTCCGATAATCTTTTATCGGAAAACTCCTGTGCCACGAGCCGCTCGAAGTGCGGCTGTAGAAGGTCAATGCAGGTTTCAAAGAGTTCGATTTCCTCCTTGCTGTAGCTTAGAAAGTCGTGTCTCGAAACCAGGGCGACCATACTATATTTTTTTGACATGACTTCTTTTGCGAGGAAACTACCGTTGAAAGGCAGGTCAAGTTTTTGAAATGAATCTGATGTGAAAGATTTAATTTTAGATTTTTTAATTGAGTTGAAAAATGAATTGAAATCTTTCACTTCGATCAAAGCAGAGGTCTTTTCGCTTCTCCAAACAATCCCCAGAAGTTCCGCTCTCGTCTGGCCTTTAAGATGAAGGACCAGGAGCGAGCTTTCGAATTTTTTTAGAAATGGCACATCGAGGAGTTTTTCAAGAAGGCTTCGCAGGCTGTGAGATTCACTCGAGATAAGATTGATTTTCTTGATGATCTCGTCCCAAAGATCTTTCACATTCTCTCCAGGATTCATTGAAACACTGGAGAAAATCTTCTTTTCTATAGTTTGAGTTGTTCGTAGGAAGCCGTCGAATGCCTCGGGCGGCGGAGTTCGAAACTTCGCTATACGTAGACCGGAGAGGATCGCCCGGATGTTCTTAAGATAGTATGGGAAGTCACAGTTATCTCCATCTGGAAAATTGACCCAGAGCCTGCTACCTCGTTTATATAGTGAAGCCTTCGCTACAAGCTGATCTACGATTTGAAATCCTGAGAGCTCCGGAAGATCAAACTCGGCCAGGATCTCCGGGTCGACGTATAGGCTTATGCAGGCAGAGTTTTCAGGAGGTCGGGGATGAGGTCTAGTTTCCACAGAGTTAAGTTATCTTTTAATTGATACTTAATCAAATCCCACTTTTCGGGAAATCCTCAGATGTTGGCTTCGTTCTTTCTTAAGGTGACAGAAAAAAGCTCCTGGAGGGCCCTCAGGGCCTGATGCTCCTCTGCATAGGTAAGAAAGCTAGCTTGGGATTGCTCCACAAGGGTGGACCCGAAATTCTGGGCACGACGGATTCTATAGAAGTCAAGAAAGGGTCGGAGGTATGGATGGGTAGCCGCGATATCGTTAGACACCTTCTCGACTTCCCTTAGATTGCGCAAGTTAGATTCAAGAGATATAGGATCAGCGGCAATGGCCCGCGCCTGTGCGTGAACCGCCTCAACGGACTCGATAGCATAGTCGTGCAGTCTGAGGAATTTGGTGAGTACCTCAAGTTGAATTTTAACGAGATCGAGCTGCCCAGATGTGCATTTGTGAACTTCAAGATCCACGTCAATCAGCCCGAGGAGAAAATTCCAGAGCACAAGGTGAGATTGGTAGATGGGAAAAGCATCATCGGCCATATTGTGAGATGTGATATGGGCGCAGCCTAAATCATGTGAAATACTATAGAGAGCATAGGGGGCATCCCTGAAATCGCGATTGTTTGCAACACAGTCAACAATGCGGATAAGGCTTCCTGCTCGGATAACTGATCCACGACCGGAAACGAGGAGATGGTCTCCTGAGTAAGGAAGAAGATTAAATCCCTGGAACGATGTGGCGAGAAAAATTCCTCTACCCCCTGCCTCGCAAAACTTCAAGGCTGAGAGATTTGCAGGGCCTATGTAAAGAGATCGTGAAACGTCTTCCATGAGATCAACTTCTGAGAGATCCCTAAGTGGGATACCTGGAAATGCACTAGCAAGCTCGCCTAGAAAGTTCTCCTGCTCTTGGACCGGGAATAGCTGAGCGGTGGTGGTCCCAAATGCAATCTGTCGAATGGGTAGTCGCGAAGAGGATTTAGGCAAATCAGGTCTCAGGTTCAGGATATTTTTGTAGATGTCTCGAAGATGAAAAGTGAGAAATGGTGCTTTCGCTTTCAAAGTGAGAAGATATGCAGTCCAAGGGTCAATCGCATGTAATTCTTCACTCCGGCGCCAGGCCCCAAGCTTATGTTGCGAGCTCAAGGTGCCATGAAAGTCCCAGCTTGGTTCATTAAGGGATAGGTTGGCAGATATGTCATAAGTGGAAGCCGCTACGGCGGCCACATCACAGGTAATCCCCCGAACTAAAGGAACGGCATCACGGGTGAGAGCTGTGAATGCGGTAGCATTGGCAAGCACGGTCAGTTCGTAGTCCTTGAGGTTTGACGCGCTCTCTTCGAGAATACGAAGTGTCTCGAAGAGAAAGTAGGCATCGTCAGTTTGAATGACCAAAAGTTTTTTCACGTTTCTTCACTTCACATCGGTGAGGTTGTAGCCCTTGACATTCTCTCGTGAGCGAACTGTTCGCTCAATTTCCTGACGAACTTCGGCTTGGTGTTCTTGGAGCTTAGCTACGAGTTTTTCATCAAGCTTTTTGATGTAGTCGATACGACGATCGAGATCCTGCCTGTGCTCTAGATGTACCATGTTCCAGTCGATCTGCCGTGAAATTTGATCCATCACCAGGAGTAGACGCTCACGGTTGGCAGTAAAACTTTCGATATCCACCTCGCTCACTGGTTCCATGGCGATGATGTTTTCCGTCAGCGTAATCGCTTTAAGTAGGAAATCTTCGAAAAGGCCAATGAACTGATCCATTAAGCGCTCTTCGATGGCGTCTGCGCCTTGAGATTTTTGATCGCTTCGGTCCATCCGTCGTATAGGGTGTTCAGGACTTTAAGGCAACCCTCAAGGTGGGACTTCTCGATCTTGATGTTTGCCTGAGTACTAGAGTAGAGAATGTAGTCATAGAGGGAGGCAAGCTCCTTTGCAACCTCACCACCAACCTCAAAATCCAGGCTATTGGAGAGTTCCACGACGATGTCTTGCATCTTTCCGATGTGCTCGCCTTTTTTCGCCAGATTTTTCTGCTCGATGGCCTCTATCGCCTTCTTGCAATTTTTGATTGCCGCTTGATAAAGCATCAGCAGGATTTGTTCCTTACTTGCCGTCTCTACTGACGTCTTCTTGTACGCACCTAATCCATAGCTCATGGTGTATCCTCCTGTCTCACTGATCTAGCTTATCATAATTGAGTGGCGCCTGGAGCGCTGGCAAAACCTGCCAGTCCGGCGCCCTGACTTTTAATTCTGGAGATTGTCTCCTCGAGCCGGGCAAACTTTGCCTTAAGGACCTCTTCCTTCTGTTGGATGATCCGTTGACGGTTTGCAATCTGTCGATCAATCTGACCTATTTGGCTCTGAAGGCCTGCTTTTCTGTTGGGAAGAACGCCACTGGGCATTGATAGGAGTACCTTGGCGCTATCTTCGAGAATGTCCATGAACCCGTTGGTCTTGCCACCCCCAGGAACATATTTGCCTGTTAGCACCTGAGCGACTTTTTTGTAGTCTTTAGAAAGCTCGGCTTCGAACTTCGCTTGGTCAAGTTTTAGCAGCCCGTCTCGCTGGAACGTGATACCAAGGTCTCCTATTCGCATGGTTCCCGAATCTGTTGGAATATTTGCGAAGACGGCCGATCGGATCCGGGCCTCGATCGACGTCAACATGGAGTCACCGCCCAGGCTGCGGGCAGTGTCGCTCTTTTCGTCAAGTGCGTTCTGCTCTTTGATAAACTTAAGGACCGAATTAATGTTATCAATCAGTCCATTGATCTTTCCTCCGATCTTCTGGATGTCTTCGGTAATTTCGACGTTGATCTCCTCTCCGGGTTTCGCTTTTTTGAGGTCGATCGTGACTCCGGGAATAAGGTCGGTGATACGGTTACTCGGGACTTCGACCTCAAAGCCATCGAGCTTGATCTTCCCGTCTTGAGCTGGACGCTCGCTATCAAAGTAGAGATCCACTTCGCCATCAACTAGATAGAGGTAGGGAAACTCGGCCCGATTCTGGTCTCCGGTTTCTGACATGGAGAGCATCAGGCGCCAGGGTTCATCCGACTCCTTACCGTCGTTAACGACGGTTGCCTTCATGCCGAGTTCTGGACTGCCGTTGATGAGTTTTGCAATGCCTGCGAGAGAAGAATTTTCCTGGTCAACGTAAATTTCCTTCTCTTCTCCTGAGGGGAGTACCGCAGTGATGTAGCCAACACCAAGGTAGGTTTTATCTTTGTCCTCAACACCGTTGCTGATGGCGGATGACTTTTGTGCGAGCTGAAGCACTTCGAGCTGGTATTTACCAGGTTCGGCAATGTTCTTATCTGCTGCGACAGTGATGTCTTTGTTTCCGTCAGTATTGATCGCGAGCTCTCGCAGACTTCTTGCATTCTTATTTTTCATGATCTCACCGCGCATATTTTCCACAAGCGTCGTGAGCTGCTGTACGAGTGCCCTCTTGTCTGTGACCTTAGATTTGCGGGATTCCATTTGCTGAATAGGGATCTTTTCAGCCTCGATGATCTGCTTGACGATGTCCTTGGGGAGTCCTGAATTGATGGAGCCAAAGGAGATTCCCAAACACTTTCCTCCGTGAAAGTTGCTGGACCAATGAAGTCGGGTTTACATCTTGTGAACCCTAGTCAAGCGTATCACGAGGCAGCGTGAGGGCAAGGGGGCAGAAACAATTGCCCCGACGAAGGAGGTGGAGGAAAGATTCCGCGGCCTAAAGAATCTGGGGTATTATAAACTTTCTGAGAAAGGAAAGAGAGAGGGGGGTGAACGGTCCTCCTCTCTCCTTCGGTCTCGTCTATGGGAGGGACAATCAGGTTACGATTGTCCTACTGGGCTGATCGGATATTATGGAAAATACTTTAGAGAAAAACTCAAATATTGTTGCCGAAAAGTCGAAGTTCTTTTTAAGTCGGCTACTTACCTATTTCTCTTTTCTACTCCTCCCCGTCTGGATCCAGAAGACACTGGAACTTAGCATCTTTGCCCAGAGCCTACTTATGTTGGCCTACCTGATGTTCATGGCCAGCCAATGGTACCTCCTTGGCAAAGAGATTGATCATCGCCTTAAGATTTACTTTCGGGCGAACTCGACCATCGATCGGGTGCTTTACCGAGTCGTGATAGGCAACGCCACTATGCTTGTAGTCTTTAACGTCATGGCCTTTATTCCGGAGTCGATTGTTCGTCATTTCTTTTGGGGCTTCTTTATTCTTCTTGGGCTTTTCTACTCCTGGCCAACACGAGGAAAAATAATCGAGGAGTCGGTAAGCACCCAATTCACTGAATACAAATACCTCGACTCTTTCGAAAAAACCGTTCTGTTTCTCACGATTGCAATGTTCGTCACGAGCATGCCTAGCTTTCCCTTCATGAGTAACCTCGAGACGTTAAAGTTGATCGTCGATCCGGAAGAGAAGATGCATGGTCAGCTCTGGAACTACATGCACTTGAACTTTTTCCCTTTTCAGCGGTTTTCTCACCTTGTTAATCTCGGCTGGGGTATGCACTTCTACTTTGTGAATGTGGGGCTTTATTTGCTTGCATTCTACGGGATTCTTCGCTTTTTTATCTCCCGCCGCCTTTCGATCCTGGGACTCTTTGCTCTTGTCTCTACATGGTCTGTTGCCTTGTTTTTAAAAAAGGATCCCTACCTCTGTGCCACCACCTGTTTTTCTGTTCTTTGGGTTTGGTCAATTCTTTGGTGTGTCAAGAGCTCGACTTACCGGTCAGGCCTTATGTACGGGCTCCTTTGCTACGTAGGTGTCGTGCTTAATTTCAATTATGTCGTCCTGTATCCATTGGGACTTGGACTACTCTATTTCTCTTTCCTTAGGGATACGACCGACTGGTATCGTGCACAGTTCGTTAAATACACCATGGTTGGCCTCTTTCTTATTCTTCTCACTATGATCACCCATATCGATTTGCGCTTCTTCGAAACGACCTTTACTTTGGGCCAGCTCGAGACTCATCTGGCCGTGATCCTTAAGCGTAAGGCCTTCTATGCCTTGGCATTTCTTGGTCTCATCACTCTCGGACTCATGATTATGAAACCTTATCGTAGAATGTTCACTGTCCTAACCCTCGATGTCGTACGTCTTCGTGAGTTCACCCTGCTCGTCACTTGTCTTCTTTTTCTGAGTCTCTGGGTTGAGAAAGACCTTGCTCAAAGTTTTGGCCTTCTATGGTTCGTCGTTTTTCTTTGCATCTTGCCACTAGAGTGGATTTTCCAGAGTATTTCTCGTCTTCGGTCCCGCAGGAATTTCATCTACATGATCTATGTGATGGTATGCCTCCTCGACTCACATTTCGAGGGTCGTATACGGATCCTCTATAATTTCTTCCAGTCCCCCCCCGACATAGTTGAGCTAATCCATCGTGAGAATTGAGTTAAGATTATAGATTTACTTACTTTTTGCAGATTCCTTTTGCACCGTTCCTGCGTGAGTTGCTACAATGACCGTAAGAAGAATCGAGAAGAGAATGTATCTCTTCCGCGATCAAGGAGGACTTTTGTACAAGGCACCCTTAACCGCTACCGTTTTCAAAGATTTCTCTTCTTGTTACCAGCATTTCTCTTCCCAGCAGCCCAAAAATCCCGATGAACCATTTGTGTATGTTGATGCTTCTGGAGTGAAGTTGTTAACTGGCGTGGTAGATGAGAAGCACATGACCCTCGATGGTGTCTTCGCTCTTTCCATGGCCGGGGATGGGTTCGTGGAAATGCTTGCCCTTCACGAAGCAGGCTAAACGAAATTGGGGAAAACTCATTTAGTCTAGAGAAAAATGACGATTATTTTAAAGGGGAGCTTTGGGCTCCCTTTTTTTATCTATCTAATTTTGCTGTAATTTTTAGGGTGTTTTAGGTATTTAACTCAAATATTCACAATAAATATGATTGTGGAAAACTAGGCTGAAAATGTGGATAACATGCGAAAAAACCTAAATTATTTGGCCGAAATGATGATGAGGGCCCGACCTAATGTCGACAAACTCGTGAATCGTTTTCCCACGGCGCACTCCAAGCTTAAGGCAGACCTGACTCCGGTTACGGAGCTAGACCTACGGCTCTCGGAATTGATCGAGGAATTTGCGGGCCGGGAGTTTCCAGGTGTGACCTTTTATTCCGAGGAGAAGTTCTCGGAGTGGGCATTTCCTCTTCTAGCGGTGGATCCCCTTGATGGAACTCAGGAATACATTGAAGGTCGGGATGAGTGGGCGATATCTCTTGGTTTCTTTCCGGATGACTCTTTTCATGGTGAAGGTTGGATTTATAACCCCAGGAAGGGTGAATGCTTTTCCGATCCCACCCCGAGGACGTTTAAGTCAAAACCACTGTACTGTGGGGAGGTTTCTCGTTCAGAGTGGAAAAATGGACTTTTTACAGGCAAGGATAAGGGGCAATTCAAACTCTCTCCAGTCGGTAGTATAGCCTATAAACTCGGGCGTCTTTCAGCAGGGGAGAGTGACTTCGTCGTTAGTCTGCGCCCTAAGAATATATGGGATATAGCCGGTGGGACCCTCCTGTGCCATCAAGCAGGTTTGCGTTTTTATGCCGGAGGTAGAGAAGTCACTAGCGTCTTGCAGCTCTACCGGCCCCCTCTGATTTGGTGCCATGCTGAGCTTTTTTCGGAACTCGCAAAAACTTATCCTTAGAGACGCAGATGTCCTTTAGGTTACAAAGGTCACACTGAGGTTTGCGCGCATTACAGGTACGCCGACCAAGGAAGATGAGAAGGTGGGAAACGTCGGTCCATTGCTCATTCGGATAGAGGGTCATGAGATCGCGTTCTACTTTTTCTGGGTCGGTCTGGGCCGTAAGGCCAAGGATCTTTGCCGTCCGCTTGACGTGAGTATCAACGACTATGCCGGTGTTAATGCCGAATGCGTTTCCAAGAACTACGTTGGCAGTCTTGCGGCCCACCCCTGGTAGCTCACTCAGTTCATGAACCGTTTGGGGTACCACTCCCTCGAACTTCTCAACCAGCATCTGAGCGCACCCAAGGAGACTCTTACTCTTATTCCGGAAGAAGTTGATGGATTTAATTATCTCTTCGACTTCCGGAAGATTGGCCGAGGCCAGTGCTTCTGGGGTTGGATAGCGACGAAAGAGCTCAGGCGTTACAATATTTACACGTACGTCGGTGCATTGAGCGGAAAGTATCGTCGCTAGCAGTAGTTCGAACGGGTTTGAGTGGTTTAGTTCGCAATGGGCGTCAGGGTGGACATTTTGGAGTCGCCGAAAGATCTCAGCTGCGAGTTCGCGTTTCTTAGTTTTAGTCATAAGCCTATGCTAGCAAAATTGGCCTCTTTGTTCAAAGCCTGCTAATTAAGATAAATACGAGGACCTGCATGAGTAACTTTAAAGTTAAAGACCATTATTTCAATAAGGCCAAGAGTGAAAACTACTTCGCTCGGAGCATTTATAAGCTTGAGGAAATCGACGAAAAGTACAAGGTCCTCAGTCCTGGTATGCTGGTGGTTGATTTCGGTTATCATCCGGGTTCCTGGATCCAGTACACGAGCCGGATCATCGGCGATGAAGGGCGAGTGGTAGGCATCGACGTGCGCGAGGTCAATAAGAAGCTTTCAGGTATTAAGAACGTACGTGTTTTTCAGAAAGACATTTTCGAGATCTCGGATCTTAGTCAACTCGGCGTGGAGGGCCAATTCGATGTGGTCTTGTCTGACATGGCGCCAAATACGACCGGAATCAAAACCCTAGATCAGGACCGGAGTCTCAACCTCGTAGAATCTGTCTTTGGCTTACTTCCAAAGTTCCTAAGGCCCGGCGGAGATTTCGTGATGAAGGTCTTCGACTCTCAGCACGCCCGGAACTTCCTGAAAGAGCAACAAAAAATGTTCAAAGAATTCCATTATTCAAAACCAAAATCCACCCGAACGATCAGCAAAGAATTTTTTGTCATTGGAAAGAACTTTAAGGCATAATGACCTTCATGGTTTTCAAGGATTTAAACCGCAACGGCAAGCTCACAGTTTGCTGCTTGCTCGGGCTTCTTACACTCGCTACCTTCCCTGCTTGGGGAAATCTTAATTTCATTAAGGACAACACCCTTTTTACTCCGCCCTCTGTACAAGTTAAGCCTGTCCTCGTAACCGACGGTCCAGACTTCTCAAAAATCCTTTCTAAGCATCAAAGTTGGGCCGAACAGCTGGACTACGACAGCACTAAGTATAATGTTCAGTACACCTTTAACGTCGATCTAGAAGACTTTATTAAGCGACAGCTCATGCTTTACCGTCCTGATTTTATATCGGCGGTTGTGCTTGATAACGAAACCGGACACATCCTGGCCGCCGTAGACTATGCTCGGGCGAAGAACGTCTTTGGGCGGGATCTGGCGTTCACTAATTCCCACCCTGCCGCAAGTATCTTTAAGGTGATTACGGCAGCTGACCTTCTTGAGAACACCCATATTAAGACGGACACAGAATTCAGCTTCACTGGTCGCTCAACAACTCTGTACCGGCATCAACTTAAGGATCCGGGCGGTCGCCAGCGCTGGAGTCGGACCCTGGATCTCGAAAAAGCCTTCGCAACTTCGAACAACGTGATCTTTGGTCGTACGGCGATCGAAAATCTCACTCCAGCAGGACTCAAGAAAATGGCCGAAAAGTTCGGCTTTAACAAGCGGCTTGTCGAGGGCATTAATCTTGCCCCCTCAATCTTTTCTATCGCCTCAGATCAGTACAACCTGGCCGAATTCTCCTCGGGTTTAAATGATAAAACAATCATGAGCCCTGTTCACGGTGCAGTGATCAGCTCTGTGGTCGCCAATGGAGGTCTTCTCCGTTACCCTGTTGTGATTCGGTCCCTCGAAAGTATCAGCGACCGGAAGACGATTTATCCCGCTCTAAAAAAAGACGAGGTCGTGCTGACCCCCCGCACTTCCGAAGACCTCCGTAGCCTTTTCTTGGCAACTGTTACCAATGGAACGGCGCGGGCCTCCTTCAGGCGAAGTAAGTATCTCCTGGATAAACTAGAGATCGGCGGAAAAACCGGAAGTCTCACCGGCGGTGAGCCTTACGGGAAGCGCGACTGGTTTGTAAGCTATGCGAAGTCCCTCGAAGATAAGAACGACAAAGGAATCTCGATCTGCATTATGATCGTGAATCAGAGAAAGTGGTACGTGAAGTCCTCGCTCGTTGCCAAGAACATCATGGAATACTACTACTCAAACCTTTATCCTCAGAAAAAATTATAAAAGGTGGAATCAATGGAAGATAACTCTAACCCGGTCGCACCCGAGACTATCCCTACCCCGGATGCTCCCGTAGCAGCGGCGCCCGTGATGTCGAAGAAAGAAAAGTTCCTGAAGGAGGTAAAATCCTTCACACTGATTATTCTCTCAGTCCTCGTATTCCGTTCCATCCTATTTGAGCCATTCAAGATTCCATCAGGTTCCATGATACCCACACTTTTGATCGGAGACTTTATCCTGGTCAACAAGTTCTCGTATGGCCTGAAGGTTCCTTTCAGTGATTGGTTTACGGATCCTGTTTATCTAACGGGTCCGGACCAGCCGGCCCGGGGTGATGTGATTGTCTTTAAATACCCGAAGGACCCGAACCTGAACTACATCAAACGGGTGATAGGCCTTCCAGGTGATACGATTGAAGTGATCGACAAAGTCGTCTACGTTAACAATAAGCCTATCGAGACGTCTGAAATTGACGGTAAAGAGATCCTCGAGGATATGGACGACCGCTACAAGTCCTATCAATTTAAATTCCTAAAGACTAAGACCGGGGAGCAAACTCACACCACTCAGGTCGATACCGGCAACGACTACTTCGCTAACTATTACAAGTTTACCGTACCCAAGGATAATTTCTTTGTTATGGGGGATAATCGAGATTTCTCAGCGGACTCCCGCCGGTGGGGAACTGTCCCATTCGGTCATATCAAAGGTAAGGCCATCATGATCTGGTTCTCCCTTTCCGTACCGTGGCCTTGGAGCGAGGACGAACAGGAGTCCTGGAAGTTCCGGCCTTGGCGGATCGGAACGATTATTGATTAATGCTACAACAAGGGCCCATTTGGGCCCTTTCCTATTTAAGTGTGATCTTTGTCTCGCCGTCGTTCCCATTCTCTGGAGGTGCTCCTTGGAAGTCGCGGGAGCGTTTGAGATGATCCCGGAGCCAGTTTTTGAGCACACCGTCACCATGCCCATGGATGACATTGAGGTACGGGACGTCCCCCGAAAGAAGATCTCTGAGTGCCTTCTCAAGAAGATTCTGAAACTCGGAAAGCCGTAAACCGCGGACGTCATACTCAAGATGGGCGTTGGAGGACTTCTCAAAAGTGACACTCACTGTAGGTGATTGAGGGGCCCGTTTTGAACGGCCTAGTGTGGCTATTGGGACCGTGAGCTTGATCGGGCCCTTGGCGATGGTCACTTCCCGCCGCCTGAGGTCCACTCCCTGGACGGTAAATTCTTTCCGGATAGTGAGAGAATAAACGATATCTCCGATCTTCACATCACCGAGTTCAAGGTCTCCAGCAGGGACCTCGGCTGGTATAGGGAGAGTGGATCCTGCAAGTCGTCCTATCTCAGACTTTAGTTGGTGCGCCTTCTCATCGATTCGTCGGACTTTCTGGATTTCGTTCCGGCGCGCTTCTTCCACTAGACCGCGGGCTTCGCTGAGAATTTTGTCAACCTCACCCCGTGCCTTTGTCAGCTCTTCGCTCATGCGAAGATTAAGGATTCCTTCCATTGCTCCCTTCTGATTCCGGAGTTCTATCTCGAGCTGGCGAGTGGAAGTTAATAGTTTATCAAGCTCAATTTGCTTCTGAGAAACCTTCTGGAGTAGAGTTTCGTAGCTGACATTTTTCGCGGAAAGATGTGTCAGCGCTTTTTCCGAGACGTGGGATACGGCTTCGTGACCCTGGGCGAGGATCGAGAAAATATCGATCGCCATCGAAGCACCCGGTGTACCCCAGAGGATCTTATAGGTTGGCCTCATACTGACGGTATCGAACCCAACGTGGCAGGAGATGTAGCTACGGTCTTGGTGAATGAGAGTCTTAAACATTTGATGGTGGGTCGAGACGACGATGTGGCACGACGCCCTCTTATGAAGCTCATCGAAGTACGCGAGTGATAACGCCGATGCCTCGTCGGACGAGGTTGAATTAAAGATTTCATCGATAAGGATCAGGTTCGAGGGCAAGATGTTCTCGAGGAGCTCAATATAGTTCTTCACTTCACCGGAGAAAGAACTAAGTCCAACCTGGAGATTCTGGAGAT
Organism: Pseudomonadota bacterium; assembly: GCA_027487685.1. GTDB lineage: Bacteria > Bdellovibrionota > Bacteriovoracia > Bacteriovoracales > Bacteriovoracaceae > Peredibacter. The sequence continues at coordinate 48,887 of JAIYDC010000131.1, forward strand.
CGTTGCCGAAATAGAACAGGCCTTCGTAGGGATAGAGCTCTGCTTCTTGCGCAGGAACAAAAAAGCCATGGTAGAACAACAAGTAGGCGAGTGTGACAGACTTCAGAAAGACGGTTTTTCCCCCGGTATTAGGACCCGAGATAACGATGCCATGATCTTTTTGGGTGCAGTCGGCATTATTCTTCACCGGATTCTTAAGTAACGGGTGAAACAGTTGTGTAAACTTGAAGCCTGGTGTGGCCCGTATCCGTGGGCATTCCAAGCGGTACTTGTCTGCAAATTCTGCTTTCGCCAGGTAGAAGTCAATTCGCAATAGAAGCTCGTGGAGAGTTTCGAGGAACGGGGTAAACTCGCTCAGTTGGCGGGAGAACTTGATCGCTAGCTGGTTGATGAGCTCGTCAATTTTTGCAATCAACTCAAGGCGGCGGTTACAAGCGTCCCGGACCTCAAACGGCTCTACAAATAGTGTCTGGCCTGAATCAGAGCGTGAGACGATCAGTCCAAGCTCCGATCTGTATGAGTCTGAGCGCACTGGGACAACAAATCGATCGTAATGAACGTCGTAGCTGGCATACTGAAGAGTCCGGGAGTTTCCTGGGTTGTTGATCCAGTCCTGGACAGTTTTTCGGATCCGATCCTCGAGCTCCCGTAGGCGCCGTTTAATGTCGGCCAGCTCTGGGTGTCGGTCAAAATGGACCTCCCCTGATGGGTCTACGAGATGGCGGAATTCTCGTAGGAATTTACGCTGCAGTGGTTGGAAATCAGTTTCTTGGAGTTCTGAAAACTCTGAAATCTTAAACCCGGGGAAGTCCTGCTTCACGAACGAGGCAGTCTCAGCAAGGAGAGCGACTTTATTCAGTTCAATGAAGCTTAGGACACCTGCCTTAGTGAGGTAGGTAATATGACGCTTTAGCGCTTCATCGGCCGGTAGCTTGCCCAGAAGCTGACGAAAGACCCCTCGGTAATCCTCATGAAACTGCCGCACATATGTTTCGCCGCGCACCAGCTCCATGGACAGATCATCCCAGCGACCCTGGAATAGGGTTCCGACCAGATTGTTCTTGTTGCTCTCAAAGTACGCAAACTGCGCTATGATGGCCGAAAGGACATCCCATTCGACCTGCGAGTGATGCACAGAGAGCTGAGTGGTGATGAGGTTAATCGTCATATGATCCAATACTATCGCGATTTGGAAAATCAGGTCAAAAGTATCAGAGAAACGCCCCTCGCCCAAGGGCAAATCCAGAAAATCTATAGCACCGCTTACTACGTCTCATTGGCTCTTAGAGCAAGGGGAAAAACGTGGCACCTATATCTAGGAAGAGGTGGTGGCCACGAGGGAGCATGGCTCCATGAATCACCTCCTCCCAAGGAGCTTAGGCGGAAGGATAATTTTTTGGAGTACCTTCGGCGGCACCTGAGCTCCTGCAGTTTTGTGGAAGTTTCCATAGATCCCATTGACCGGATTCTGCGCCTTGATTATATGAAGTTCGGGGAGCGAAACTCGTTTCTTTGGTTCTGGAAAGGCCGCAAGCTCTATTTCCTTCACGCATATCTGGATCAACCTGATTCACCCCTCAAGCTTCTCCTCTCCTGGCGCGGTCGGGCCTTCGCTCCAACTCCGGGGCCCGGTGATCTTTTCGAATATTTCGATGAAATTGGGCGGCAACAAGATCGGAAACACGATCTAACCTCGGTGGTTGTTCCAGGAATGGAGGAACTACTCAAGCAGGAGTTTTCGGCCTCTTCCCTAAAAACGCTAACTTCTGCTCCGAACTTTCTTCAGCGTAAAAGAGAAAACATCCACGCTGATCTCCTGCGCGCCCAGCAGTGGGAGAAACTCCAGGCGCTGCTTGATAGTGGACAGTCGCTAGATGATCATTATGAACTTAAAATTGCTGATCAAAAAATCCGTTTTGAAGGCGAACTTAATCCCTACGAGAGGCGGAATCTACTCTTCCAAAAAATTAAAAAGTTAAAACGTGGGGAGACGATTCTGCGAGAGCGCCTTGGTAGCGTTGAAGCGGAACTCAATGGTCTATCGACCGAACCAGTGAAAGTTTCTCAGATTCCTATCGTAAGGCCGGTCTGGGGCGAGGAGACAGCCAAGGTAAAACCTGCAATGCTCTCCCGGCCTAACGCCGGAGAAGAATATCGTATTGTTGTTCTCCCTGAACTTCAGATCGGGGTGGGACTCTCGGCCCAAGGCAATGATCAGCTCAGAAGCAAGTGGGCAGCGAAAGATGACCACTGGATCCATCTTGAAGGGCAGAAGTCCACTCACGTAATTATTAAGACTAAGAACGGTGCTCCGCTTCTACCAGAGGCCCTCCATTTAGGGGCATCAATAGTTGCCCATTTTTCTCATTTTATGGATGATTGGATTCCGATTATTCATACCCAAGTGAAAAATTTGAAGGGTGTTTCAGGGGCCGCAGGTATGGTAATATACAAGAAGGAAAAACATCTTCGCTGTCCCCGTGTTCCTCTCGACGGCGTACTTAAGGAATAGCATGAAAGTTGCTCTCATTTTTCTGTTTTTAACCTCCACGTCCTTCGCCCAGAACCCTGAGTCTTACCTCAAAATCTTCGACGCTCGGATTTATTCTCTTAAGGCGAAAGGAGTGAAGGATTTTGTCGTCGATATAGAAAGCTCTCAACTATCAAAGCAGATGAAGGAAGAGAAGCTCTTCGGAAAAACGGAGGAGCTCATTTTCAGAACCTACTGGACGGCTGAGCCAGAGCGACTTGGGATTGAAGTCATAGGACTCCCTGAGGGATTTCGAGAATTAAAAGACGGTCTTAAGGCCCAGATCTCTCCGCTTTTGGATAACCTTCTCCCTCTTCCCACGGATAAGCGCCTCTTGGGATATAAACTAACCCTCGTGAAGCCTCGAGAAATCCTCGCCACTGATACGACCGGTCTGGCACCTGTGCCATCATTTGTTTTGAAGTTTGATGAACAAGATAAGCTTTTCGAGGTTACTGGATTACGACCGGTAGGTACGCTAGTATCCATGCCTATTTACCAGAGGCCTGCCTTCGCGGATGGAAAACTCACTCTGGCAGAACAAACCACGGTCACCACAGACGGTGGCTCCACCCTTAAAGTTAAGAAAGAGCTCACTTATGGGAAAGTCGACGGGATTGCTGTTCTCGAGGAAGTTGAGGTCGCTACGGAGCAACTCCGCGATCCTAAGTCCTCTATGGTAAAGACCACTGACACAGTGACTTTCAAGAATTACAAAATAAATACTGGTGCAGCGCTGCAATACTTCCTCGGTGAAGCTAAGGCGCAGCAACTTGAAACCCCAGCGGCGCAGCAAAAGCCAAATCAGACAGGCCCTTAGTTTTGGCCGAGCATAGCGCTTTTCTTTTTTTCTTCGATCGCTTCGCCCTTGAGTGTGTCTTCTAAGAAGCTATAATAATTCAACAACCTAAAGGTAACCCGTGCGCACACTTACTCTCGCAAAGGCCGGGCTGAATAAGCTCCGGTCTCACCAGTTAGAACTTAAGGCCTCTGACTTTGATGACTCTGTGAAGCCGCTGCCTCCCGGCGAATGGTGTTTTTTTACCTCAACCTCTGGAGAGTGTTGGGTAGGCTTCGTAAATCCACTGATAGACGAGAAGTTCGCCTGCGCTCATGTTCTTGAGGCCCTTCCTTCAGGAGCTGTCGGCACTTTCTCTCCCGAGGTCTTCATTCGTGGGCGTCTCGTGCGTGCTTTTGAGCGCAGGCGGCGTTTCACTGGGTATGAGGCGAACGCACGAATGTTCTACGGGGCGAGTGACGGGCTCCCTGGTCTCCTAGTGGACGTCTTTTCAAACGCAGCGATTATTCAAATCAACACCGCAGGAATCGACCGCTACCGGGAGCTTATCCGGCCAGTAGTGGAGGAACTTGCAAGCGTTGAGGGATTCTTTCTCGACAATCCAAAGTATCGTGAGAAAGAGTCTCTTCCAACCTATTCGGAAAGGGCCTTCCCCGAACTCGCTGTCCAGGAGAATGGGCTTCGTTTTCAGATCCGCCCAGAGGTTCTTCAGAAGGTGGGGTTCTACTACGATCACAGAGAAAATCGACTTCACCTCATGAACTTTCTTGGACGTCTGGCCAAGCGTCCAGCGCGCGCACTTGACCTTTTTTCTTATGCCGGTGCGTGGGGACTCTCGGCACTAAGATCCGGTGTCGATGAAGCCGTTTTTGTCGATCAGGGTGACTTTGGCGTCGAGGTTGAGGCGGCCCTCAGGCTGAATGGCCTTGAAGGCAAAGGAAGATTTGTTCGCGGAGACGTTTTCCGCTTCCTGGACGATTCTTTAAAGGAGAATCAGCGTTTTGACCTGATCCTTTGCGATCCACCCGCATTTGCTAAGAGCTCCCTTCAGAAGCATCAGGCCCTGGATGGCTACAGCAAGCTTCACCGAAAAGTCCTGAGGATGCTCTCATCGGGGGGCCTTGTTGCCTTCTCCTCGTGTACCCAGTGTGTTGGTCACGCGGAGTTTCAGAAAAACATTGCGGAGGCGGCCCAGAAAGAGGGCCGCTCTCTTCAGCTAGTTTATGCAGGCCTTCAAGGCTTCGACCATCCAGTGCCCTCCCTCGAGGACCGCGCGAATTACATTAAAAGCTATTTCTACATTGTGGAGTAAATTATGGTATTGCAGGAAAAAGTTCATTCATTAGTTAAGCAGGCCAAGACCATTATCTTCGGCCAGGACGAACTCCTAGAGTCGATCGTTGCAGCACTCGTCTGTGAGGGGCACCTCCTCATCGAGGGACTCCCGGGCCTTGGTAAGACTCTGAGCGTTTCGGTGATGAGTAAACTTTGTGATCTTCATTTTCAGCGGATTCAGTTTACCCCTGATCTTCTGCCATCTGATCTCATCGGGACAATGATTTATAATCAGCAGAAGCAGGAATTCACCACGAAGTTCGGTCCTATTTTCACTCAAATTGTCCTTGCCGACGAGATCAACCGATCACCGGCCAAGGTGCAGGCCGCACTTCTCGAGGCGATGGCCGAGAAGCAGGTCACAATTGGCGACAAGACACATAAGCTTCCGACGCCATTTGTAGTACTCGCCACCCAGAATCCAATTGAGCAGGAAGGCACTTACAATCTCCCTGAAGCTCAACTCGACCGATTTATGATGAAAATCTCCGTCGACTACCCGGACTTCGAGGCCGAAAAAAGTGTCCTGAATCTTAGACCTGCTCAGCTTGACCTTGGCCCGATGGTCAACCAAAACGACCTCATGGCAATGAAAGAGAAGGTTGAACAGGTCTACGTCGACGAGAAAATTAAAGACATGATAATCCGGATAGTTCATGCAACCAGACCTGGGAGTAAATTTTTTCCTAAAAAGTACGATGGCGCGATTACTGCGGGAGCTTCTCCACGTGCATCGATCTGGCTCTATAAAATCGCTCGATTTAAAGCCTTTATGGATAACAAAGAGTTTGTCTCTCCGGATCATGTCCTCTCCATCGTCCCATCGGTGCTTGGCCATAGGGTCATTCCTTCCTATGAGTCCCAGATCGATAAGCTCAACACTCGGAATCTGGTGGCGACCATCGCCGCGAGCGTCGTCTAGCGATGAATCTTAAGGAGATAGAGCGGGTCGTCGGAATGATCCAGTCGCACATCTTCAAGAACTCGAATGCCTACGCCTCAGGTATGCTTAAGTCGTCCTTCCGTGGGTCGGGACTCCAGTTTCGCGAGCATCAGGTTTATGTTCCCGGGGACGACGTCAGGTTCATTGACTGGAATCTCTCTGCCCGATCACCGAACGTCTATGTGAAGACCTTTGAAGAAGAGCGTAATGTGGAGATCGTTGTTTTTGTCGATTTATCCCACACCCTCTTCTATGGTTTTAACGAAGTATCGAAACTTCAGGCCTTAATTGAAATCGTCGCACTCCTCTACCTTCTTGCAGGTCAAACACATGACCTAGTTCGCGTTATCGTTTGGGGAGAGAAAACGATGAGCCTCCCTCCCAAGAAAGGAAAGGAGGGGCTAACGCTATTTATTTCGGTCCTCGAACGCCTCGGGCTCCTAGATGCCAATGGCAAAGTGATCTTACGACAGGACAGATCACTGAACTCGCACTCGGAGTTGCAGAAGATTGCTCAGATAAAGTCATTCCTTGCTCGCCGGAAGGAAGTCATTTACTTAGGGGACTTGAGCCTGGTTCAGAACCGGGAACTTTGGGGAAAGCTGATAGACAAAAAGCACATGCACTGCTTTCGGATCTTCTCCCCGGTTGATAAGAATGAGACAACCCCATTCCTGTTTAAGGTCCGTAACCCCATAACCGGCAAAGGAAGTGTCCGTGAACTTAAAGGGAGTCCCGGGGATCCCCTCTTCCTCAAGCAGCGCTTTAAAGAGATCGGGGTCCACGAGCGTTATCTCGAAAAATTTGTGCGAGAATTAGTGTGAAAATAAGGACCCTACTCTCCTTCCTCATTTTGTTGGTAGCGCTCCCTGTCCGGAGTGATATCTTTCTTGAGCTAAGCCAAGACCAGGTCAAACAGGGAAGTCTCATTTCGGGAAAGCTCAAGTTCGATCTAACGAGTCTCTCTTCTGAGGAAGTGCCAAAGCTACGAGGCCAAACTCTGGGCGACGTACTCTACGTCCATCAGATTGGCCCTCTTGTCGGTCGCGGCGGTAGCAGTGTTTACGAAGCAGATGCGAAGCTCATCTTTTTGAAAGTGCCGTCGGGAACGGCTGTTCCTGCGGCCGGTGGGAACCTCAGGTGGGGTACTCTCACAGTGATCCCTACAGAAGCTCCAAAGGAACTTCTCTTCGGCAACTTCTCCGTACCGGCCCGGCGAAAGCTTCTTCTTTGGGGGGGGATTGCAGCACTCCTGATTTTGGGAGGCCTTTTATTCTTGAAAGTTTGGCGCGTTTTTCAGCCGCGTCGAAAAGAAAAGATCCGTCGCCAGGGGTTAAAGCAAACTCTATTGTCCGCTAACGATTTCGACAAAGTCGTTGAACTTTGGCGCAGTAAGCATACCTACCTCTCTGAGTTTCCGCACATCACTGATCCCTTCCTAGAACTTGAGTCGGTACTCTTTAAGTACCAGTTTAAGCCCTCTCAGAGCGACGCCGAGCGCTCGGAAGTCCTCCAGGCCTACCGACGATTTACCGAAGCCGTAACAGGAGGCTTCAATGGAGTATAAAACCCCGCTCCTCCTGTGGGTTGGAGTCACCGCTGGCCTTCTCTGGGCGTTGGACTATTGGAAAGTGTTTCACCGTGCTCGCCTCTATCTGCCAGCTTCGGGAGTGTCGACTTCATGGTGGAAATCAACTCTGCGCCTGCTCCTGTTTATCGCTGGCGCAGCCGGTTGGGCCTATCTGAGTTATTCCCTCATGCAGCCCAGAAGGCCGCAAAAGTTTTCACCCTCGAACATCGAAGTCAATGATGTGGTCCTTTGCATCGACGTCTCACGCTCTATGCTCGCTGAGGATATTAAGCCTAATCGCTTAGAGGTCGCTAAAGAGCGGATTCGAGATTTTGTTCGGCTTCGTCCTACGGATCGGATTTCAATCGTAATCTTTTCCGAGAAGGTTTTTACGCTTCTCCCTCTCACTACAGACCCCTCTCTCGTAGATAAGGTCCTATCTGAGATTTCCATCGGCTATCTTGGAAGTGGTACAAACATTGGTGATGGCCTCGCGCTGAGCGTGGCCCGAGCTGTGAATAGTGAGACAAAGAACAAGGTCATTGTCCTTCTGACCGACGGGGTCGCTAATGTAGGAACCATGACACCACTTCAAGCGGCGGAAGAAGCGAAAAAGTTTGGGATAAAGGTTTATACTATTGGTCTTGGCACCGATGACGATGCCAAAATCCCTGTTGGTCAGGGAGCTTTTGGTACTCAGTATCAGCTCATCCCTGGGGGTTCGATCGATTACAAAATCTTGAAAGAGATCTCTCAGATGACCGGGGGGAAGTTTTACCCTGCAAAGAGCGACGAGGCACTCAAGGAAATTCTGGATGATATTCAAAAACTTGAGAAGACTGAGATCAAAGTTAATCATCAGATCATTTATGACGAGCAGTACTACTCTTACCTCCTTATGGGTGTCTCACTCCTTCTCGCGGCAGAACTCCTCCGCCGGCTTCTCCTGAAGGACATCGTATGAATGCTAACCACCATGAACTCTTCCCGCTTCTTGCCGCTCTTCTCATTTTTTTCATCGGTGTCGTCCTTTACCAAGAGCGGCGTTTCTTTCGTTTCGTGCGAACCTATTGGTTCTACCGCCGGAGCACTGCAAGCTATTTAGCTTCCTTTCTTTTTCTTCTTGGGGCGAGTGGTCTCTTCCTCAGTCTTCTCGATTTTCGAGGACCAGAAGAAAAGGTCAAGACTGAAGTACCCCGGGAACGGACCATCATTTTGATTGATACTTCGGCCAGTATGCTGGCCGAAGATGTAAAACCCAGTCGGCTCCATAAGGCGGCGCTCATCGCTAAGCATTTTGCTAGGAAGGCAGCCGGTCACCAGCTCTCGATCATCGCTTTCGCCGAGATTCAGAAGAAGATTGTACCTTTCACGAACGATCTTGATCTCATTGATGCTCGGCTAGACTCGATTGAGAATCTTCGCAATCAGTATGGATCATCGGCGCTTTCCTCCGCTATACAGGAGAGTGTCCAATACTTCCGTGAGGGAGATGGTGAAGCGCGAGGAAATATCCTGGTGTTAACGGATGGCGAAGAAACCGCTGAAGGTCTCGATCTCAACGTGCCGAAATCTATTAATATAGCTCTCGTTGGTGTTGGAACGGCCCAAGGGGGGAGAATCCCCCTCGATGACGGGCGCGGATTGCGGTTTGGTTACAAAAAGGATCGAGGCCGTGACGTTATAACGAAACTTGATGAGTCTTTTTTTAAACGTGCAGTCGCGGATCTTCCCAAGGCCAAGTACTGGCCCGCTAACAGCTATTCTCTTCCAAGTGAGGAAATCCTCGATTTCTTCCGCTCTGAGAGAAAAAAGGGGAATGAGCAACAGGATATGGTGATTAAGCCTGTGATGATGGAGTGGATTGTTTTGCCTGCTCTTGCCCTGATTACTCTTTCGTATTGTTTGAAATTCGTAAGAATCTTTACCCTTGGGCTGATCCTTTTTTGGGGGCCAGTTCAGGGCCAGGAACAGGAAACAGGACCAAAGCTTACGCCAGAGCTCATCCAGCGACTCGAACGGCTTCAGACAGGGGAACTCAATCGTATCGAAAAGCTTAAACTCGCCGATGACCTGCAGCGTGCGGGTGCCAAGGATGAGTCTCTCTCTCTTTATCGAGAGAACTTACCATCGCCGGTAGATCCTTCGCTTCCACCAGAGGCATACCTCAATTACGGAACCTCTCTCCTCCAAAGCGGCGACGCTGCCGCAGGACTTGGCATCTACGACAAACTCTCCCAGGCGCTTGATGATTCCGCCAAGAGCCGAGAGATCAAGGGGATGATGGAGAAAAACGCTGTCTCTTTCTTTCAACAGCAGGAACAAAAAAAGGAGCAGAAAAAAGAGCAGGATAAAAAGGATCAATCAGAAAAGAAGGACCAGCAGTCAAAACCTCAGCAAGGGGATGGTAATCAGAAAGATCCTCAGCAGGGAAAATCTGATCAGGACCAAAAGCAGGATTCGAAAAAGAATGAACCTGGCAAGCCACGGCCAGATGAACAAAAAAAAGACAGTCAGAAGTCCCCACCTGAGGACACTGAAAAGGGACAGGAGAAGGGGCCAGAGGAGGAGAAAGATAAACCTTCAGAGGAACCTAAAGAAGGAAATCCTGAGAAAAAACTCCCTCCGAAGAAGCTCCCTGCTAAGCTTAAACAGCTTATGTCCGATGATCGGCAGCTCCAGATGAAAATGATTGAGAACGGAACGCGGGACCTGAATCGCCGCAAATCGAGAAAGAGTAAGGATTGGTAATGATAAGATACCTCATAAGACTTTTAGCTTTTCTAATTTCGATCGCCGCTTTTGCTGATGACGTGAGGGTTGAGCTTAATCCGTCGAGGCCTGTTGCAGGAGAGGTCTTTCAAGCTTACTTCAGAATCTTTACGGAATCTGATGACGAGCCCGCTGTAAATTTTAGCCCTGTTAACATCGAAGTTGTTGGTAAGTCTAATCAAGGTGTATCTACCAGAACAGTTTATTCTAACGGGCGCTTGACCGTGACAAGGGAACGGACTGTTGTCTATGAGCTTGTCGCCGCGAAACCAGGAAGCGCGTACCTGCGAGATATAACTGTACAGTTAGGTACGCAAACTCTACGTCACCCTGCCTTAAACCTGACCGTCCTGGCGGAGCCGAAGGAGGCCGGTGACGTTTTTGTCATGGCGGATGTTCCCAAGAAGAATCTTTATCTGGGGGAAGGGGTTCTTGTTCGTTATTACCTTTATAGTAGGGTGCCTGTGAGTAACCTTGATATAAAGAAGTACCCTAAACTTGACAAGTTTCTTAAACGCTTTATTCAGGAGCCGGAAAGAACCGAGCGTGTATCAGTGGATGGCCAGTTGTACATGCGATCTCAAATCTACGCGGCGAAACTGTACCCTGAGAAGACGGGCGAGCTTCGGATTGATCCTCTTCAACTCTCAGTGACCTATCCTAGCTCCTCTCTCGGGGACCCATTTGGAGCATTTGGTCTGTCTCGAGATTTTAAAACAAAGACTCTGAGCAGCGAGGCGGTCAAGCTGCAGGTTGGCCCACTGCCATTGCCGATTCCGTCCCATTTCACTGGACTCGTCGGAACCCATGACTTTAATCTTGAGTTTGGTAAGGCCCGGCTTATCGTTAACGAGCCCTTGGAAGTCAAGCTCACCATTTCCGGAGTGGGCGCCCTCGAAAATCTCGAAGCCCCAGAGCTTGTGAAGCATCCAGGTCTAGAAGAATTCGAATCAAACGGTGATCTTAAGATCAATGACGCGAATTCTGCGACAAAAGTTTTTGACTACACGTTTCTCGCAAAAGAGAACTTTACGCTTCCAGGGAAGACGATGACGTTAAGTTATTTCGATCCTGAGACCGAGCGGTATGTGGCAAAAGAAGTGACTGTGCCTGAAATTGTTGTTGCAGGAGGTTCTCCTGCTGGGACAATAAAAAAGACAACTTTTGGTGATGAAAAATCTAGTGACGAACCTCCGCAAACTGAGCTGCCGTTAGGCCAGAGTCGGGAGCTTTCTGGCCCCATAACGGTAGAGGAGTGGCAGTGGAAAAAATGGCTTTCCGTCGTGAATCTGTCCCTCATAGGACTTGCTCTTTTACTCTCAGTAGGGTGGATTATCCGGATCGATCCCACGAAGCTCAGGTTTTACCGCAGCGACATTCCTGGCGCATTCCGCCGCGGTCGATTTGAGTTCGGGGAATTTGTGAAGTGGCTCGAACCTGTGATTACTCGAACTGGAAAGTCACCGGTAGTCATCATCCGAGAGTCCCCGCTCACCGATGAGTCTAAGAGATATTTCATTGATTTATTGGCCGCCAATGATTACAAGGAATACTCATCGCGGAAGACACCTACGGATTTTAAGTACATGTCTGGTCACTTCCGTGAGTTAGGTTGTTACATTGAGAGTATGAAACATGAAAGTCCTTCAGAACCTACTTGATATACCACGAGAGAGGAATCAGTGGCCTGAGATTGGTCTTACCATCGGAAACTTTGATGGCGTTCACTGTGGTCACCGCCAGCTTCTTCGGAAAATAAGGTCCGATTGCCTAGACCGAAGCCTACTTTTTGTCGTAGTCACTTTTGTTCCTCATCCCCAGAAAATTCTTCATCCTGATCGGGAACGATTTCTTATCAACAGCTACGAGCAGCGTCGCACCCTTCTTCAAGAGGAAGGTGTCGATATCTTGGTTGAGATGAAGTTTACCCGCGACTTTAGCACTCTTAAAGCAGATGAGTTTCTCTCTCGGTTCTTACTTACTTATCCGGGTCTCAGGAACCTCTATCTAGGCTATGATTTTGCTTTCGGCGCGAACAAGGAAGGCGGTCATGATCTGGTCGATGCCATTTGCAAGCCTCGAGGCATTTTGGTGGAAATTCAGCCGAAGTTTGAGTTCCGTGGAACCGTCGTTTCTTCAAGTCTTATACGTGAACAGCTTCTTACGGGAAAAATCGACGCTGCCGCGGCAACCTTAGAGCGACCTTTTCAACTCGAAGGAGTTGTCGTTCGGGGCGAAGGGCGTGGCAGAAAGATAGGTTTTCCTACTGCGAACATCCAAATTTCTTCGGACCTTATTATCCCAGAGAAGGGAGTCTATGTGACTCGGGCCACCTACAAAGGGATGATTTATCAATCAGTGACTAACATCGGCAATAACCCCACTTTTAATGATACGAATCACCTCCATGTCGAAACTAACCTCTTTGATTTTAACCATGATATCTATGGCGAACTCCTTGAAATTCAGTTTCTGCACAAGCTCCGGGACGAGCGTAAGTTTCCGACAGTCAATGACCTCATCGCCCAGATTCGCACTGACGTTGAATCTGCTCGCTTATGGCAAATGCCCTCATGCGATTAGGTCTTCTTGGTTACCCTCTTGGGCACTCGATGTCCCCAGCGCTTTACCGACAACTTCTAGGTGCAGAGTTAGATTCCTATGAGTTGTTCTCCTGTCAAACAGTGGACGCCGTCCCATCACTCGCTCACTTCCGTAGTATTTTAGATGGCCTCAGTATCACCTCTCCCTTTAAGCGGCACTTTATTGGCCAGATTGAGCTTCCTGATCCTTTGGTGGTTGAGCTTGGCTCTGTGAACACACTGGCCTTCTTGCCCGACCGGGTGATGGGCACGAACACAGACCTTATTGCTGTCGTGGAAATTCTCAAAAAATATCAGGCCTCCTACCCTCGTTTAGCTCTGGTACTCCTTGGAGACGGTGCCATGGCCAAAGTGACAGAGACTGTTGCTCTGGCCCAGGGACTTTCAATTAAGAAATTCTCCAGACGCTCACACCCGGACCTAGCGACTATAGACCTTAGGCCTTTTACGCTTTCAGGATACCAGACCATCATCATCAACTCTTGCTCTCGAGATTATGTTTTTCGCGGACCCTTAAACGGGGATGAGATTTTTTGGGACTATAACTATTCATTTCCCTCACATGCGACCACCCTTCCTAATCAACTTCGTACTTACCAAGATGGTCAGGAATTGCTTGAACTGCAGGCAAAGGCAGCCCTAGCTTTCTGGCGAAAACATAAC
>JAIYDC010000025.1 GCA_027487685.1 Pseudomonadota bacterium
CACTCTCTATTGCCGACTGCTTTAATCAGCCAACATATAGAGACTTTGTATTCGTCTATTTACTCCAAGGGAAGCTTCATCAGCGAGATTTTCGGATCAGGTTAAAGAGTAAAATCTTAATGGAATACGGAGCTGATTTAGGTGGGGCCCAGATCGTAGCGGTCGAGCAGCTTACCTCCACAGGTCTTCTTATCTCACTCGATGCCGATTTTTTTACCCGAGGAGTTGCGGCGGCCGAGACGGTAAGATTCCATGTGAACGCTAGTGCACTGGCGCCAGCGCTGGATATGTCTTTAGAACAAATGAAACCCCATCTTTCTCAGTACGCTCATAATTTCCTTTACTCATCAGTTAAGACTGACGCGATTGAATGCAGTGTTAAGCATCTCTCCATTCAGTCGGCCTTTGACTTCTCCAAGAACCGAAAGGTTTTTCTGTTCGTTTCCTATGACCATCTCAAATGTTCTAATCCTGAAAACCTGGTACTCCTCAGAGGTTTTGTGGGCCACACTCGGGACCTGGTTCGCCTTCATTTCGGCGCTGGTTCGGAGCGGAAGTCCGCTTAGGCGTCCTTCTTGTAAAAATCAACTTGATAGGCGGCACTCTTGTCCAGGTTTCTGCGTCGTTTATCATAGCGCTCGGTCGTCGTAATATTGGCGTGTCCAGCGAAGGTGGCGACGTCTCGAATCGCTGCATGTTGTGTATCGAGCAGGTGCGAGATGACTGTTGCACGGCACGAGTGAGGAGAGACTGTCTTATTGATTCCAACCTTCCGAGCGTAGCGGGTTATGATCCGAAAGATTGTGGAGCCGTCGATAGGCCTAGTACTCCTTCGAGAGCCCTCGGTTTGAAGGAGAAAGTCCTCGGCCCCGAGTTCATGGCCTAGTTCCTCCATGGCCTTAAGGTAGCTTGTGAGCTCTCTTTGAACGGCATCATTGAGCGGAACAAGTCGTACCTTATCGCCCTTACCAAAAATGCGAAGCACGCGGTGACCTCGCTCCTCAACCAGTTGTTGGAGCTTAAGGTGAGTCAGCTCTGACCGACGCAGACCCAGGTGAAAAAGTAAAACGATGATGAGGCGGTGGGTGCGACCCCTTTGGGTGGACAGATCGGGGGCGTCGATCATGCGCTGCACTTCTTCATCATCGAAGGCCACTGTCTCAGACTCTGTCTGGACCTTCGGAAGTTTCACAGCGTCGAGGGGGTTAAAGTCGATTAAGCGTGCCGCTATGGCCCACTTGAGAAACGAGCGGATACACACCAGCCGGCGGTTTATTGTTGCTGATGAGAGACCACGTTCAAGGAGATGGTCGCGGTAGAGTTGAAAATGATAGCTCTTGATTTCCCGGGGGTGTGTGATGGCAACGTCGCCGGAGCGAAGAAAGTTGAAGAAGAACTTCAGGTCTTTGATATACGCAGTTTTGGTGTCGGGCGAAAGGAACTGGGACAGAAACTCACTTACGAAGTCCTGGATCTCCGTTTTCTTCTCGGCTGCCTCCTGAAACTTCTGTGCAAGTTTAGGGTTAAAGGTCGTGGTTAACGCGGCTTCAGTCTTTTTTCCCATACACTCATTCTACGAGAACAAGGGGTGAAACTCAAATCCGGTCCTATCTGCTCTTTGATTGGACAACGAACGCTGAAGGGAGATAATACCCTAAAGGGAGATTCGACCATGGCACTTACGATTGTCGCGGGCCTATCCGGCCTCATCTTGGGCCTCGTTCTCTACCACTTCCGGGTTCAGCGTCTTCTTATTGCGCACGCAGTTCTTCGAGAAAAATTCTCACTCCAAGAAAAAACCCATCAAGAATCAGAAGCTCGGCTGGAGCTTAAGCTAAAGGCCATGTCCCAGGAAATCTTTGAAGAGAAGACGAAGCGCTTCCGGGAGGACTCGCTTCGAGGGATGGAGCTTATCCTCACTCCTTTTCGGGATAAGATGAGCGACTTCCAGAGGCGTGTTGAAGAGATGCATCTCTCTGACACAAAAGATCGGGTAAGGCTTTTTGCGGAGATCGAGCGTATAGTGCTCACTGGCCAGAGGATGAGTCTTGAAACTGAGAATCTGACTCGAGCGCTCAAGGGTGATGTGAAGTTTCAGGGGAACTGGGGCGAGATGATCCTGGAGCGTCTCCTTGAGGCGTCGGGACTGAGACCCGGTGAGGAATTCGTTGTCCAGGGTCTACATTTAGAGCTCAAAGATGAGGAGGGGCGCACGCAGAGGCCTGACGTCATCATCAACCTGCCCGAGAACAAGCACCTCATTATCGACGCCAAGGTGAGTCTCGTGGCCTACGAGCGTTTTGTTAATGGAGAGGAGGAAGAGGACCTATCCCACTTCCTGGATTCGATCTATGCCCACATCAAAGGCCTGTCCGCAAAAAATTACCAGCGCCTCGACCGGCTCGGATCCCCAGACTATGTCATGCTCTTTGTTCCGATCGAAGGGGCCTTCATGCTCGCTATGCAGAAGGACCGGGAACTCTTCTCTCATGCGTGGGATCGTAACATCATGCTGGTTGGCCCTTCGACGCTCTTGGCGACTCTCCGGACGGTTGCGGGCCTTTGGAAGCAGGAGCGACAAACCAAGAACGCTCTAGAGATTGCCCGCCAGGCAGGGCTACTTTATGACAAATTCGCCGGGGTCGCTGATGACTTAAATCAGATGCAGACCCAGATTAGAAAAGTCGGGGAATCCTTCGATGATCTCAGGTCCCGCATGTTAACTGGAAAGGGAAGTCTCGCAAATCGGATGGAAAACCTTAAGGAGCTAGGGGCCAAGACGACCAAGGTCTTACAGCTTGAGACTTAGGCCTATAGCTAGGAAACCTTAATTTTTCCTGACTTCGCTCAAAAATTGAATTTATCCGGTAAAGTTAAATATAAATTAAATAATTAACTGGCACATCATGAACACGTTCCTCAACAGTTTCCCCGCGGCTATCCACGAAACGAAGATCGGATCCGTGTGGCAGATGACTTTTGTTAGTCCCTACATTGAGACGATCACTGGATATCCTTCAGAAACCTTCCTTGAGGGAAGAAACGGCGCCTACTCAAACCTCATTCATCCTGACGACTTCACCGACGTTCTGATGACGATTCTGGCGAGCGTGGAGCGTAACGTTCCTTATTCGGTCCGCTACCGCCTGACTCACGCCTCAGGAGAGGTCCGCTGGATTCTCGAGCGTGGTGCCCGGTCGCTCGAGAATGGGAAGATTGTGGGAGCGATCTACGATATCTCCGAAGAAGTTGATCTTCGTGAGACGCTCGAAGGTATCAAGACGGGCCTCGACGCGACGACTATGCTCGCATTCGCAGATGATCGAGGAATCATTACCTGGGCCAATGAAAAGTTTTCTGACGTTTCCCTATACCCATCGGAGGAAATCCTCGGAAAGCATTTTTCTTTTCTTGCTGCTCAAGCCTCTGAGTTTGTGGATTTTGGCGAAGTCGCCGAGTCAGTCGGCCACGGAAAAATGTGGAAGGGAGACCTCAGGTGCCGCCGAAAAGATACCTCTTTGTGCTGGCTGGAAACCATCATTGCCCCGATCTCTGAAGAAGGACGGATTAAACGCTATTTTATGCTACAGCAGGACGTCACCGTTGAGCGCAGAAGGATTGAGATCGATGGAATTATTTCAGATCTCCGGGCCAATTTTATCGAGTCTGGGAACCATCGCACTGCCTTCTTTGATCATCTCCTCAAAGTCATCCTCGAGGTTACGGAAGCTTCCTCAGCTCTCCTAGGCGATGCAAGGGAATCCGATGGCGACGGAAATCTTCGCATACTTTCTGCATCAGTTGGAATAAGCGCAAGTCTTGTCGTTGACGCGTCGGCCGCTCTGAGAGGAGTAGGGGTGACAGGCGTCGGGCGTTTAGTCGTTCCTGTCACCTACGGAGGAAAAATCATCGCGGCCTTCGCTGTCGAGGGAAGGCCATATTCCCCACGGGCCCTGGGGTCCGAGCATGATATTCTCCTTTCGGCCATCGCAGAGATGATGAATGCCAGCTTTATCGAGGACGAACTTGAACGCCAGAAGTCCATGAGTATGCAGAACGCGCGTCTCGCTTCTATTGGTCAGCTCGCTTCCGGCGTTGGACACGAGATCAACAATCCACTTGCCATCATTAACGGCTACCTCGCAATCGCTCGTGACCGACTGGAGGATCGAGGGGCCCTTGACCCCGAGCTTCGTGACCTGTTCCAGAAGATTAATGGCGCCTCAAGCCGCATCGCCAACATCGTCCGGGGCCTGAAGACCTTCGCCAAGTCTGATGGAGGACAGCACCGCTCCTTTGACCTGGGGGAGATGATGCAGGAAACCGTCAGTATTATGCGCGAAATGTTTCAGAAAGATGCCATCGATTTTCGCCTCGAAGTTCCTGCTGCCACCTGGGTGATTCACGGAAACCGTGAGCGCATGCAGCAGGCGCTAGTCAATCTCATGTCGAATGCCCGCGACGCCGTTCGGGGCCGGTTATTGCCCTATATTTGCGTACGCCTATTGCCCTCGGGTGATTGGCTTCGGATCACCGTTTCTGATAATGGTGGTGGGATTCCTGAGAGAATCCGAAATCGCATTTTCGATCCATTCTTCACCACTAAAGAAGTGAACTACGGTACGGGGATCGGTCTGTCCCTGGTGGATTCGATTCTTAAGGAACATGGGGGAAGTGTCGACTTTGAGACAACCGACGATCTTGGGACGACATTCACTTTGATCCTCCCATGGATTCCGTCGGCCTTTGTGGGCAGCATAGAAGACCCTTCCGGAGGAGTTGAAAAAACGGATGAAGCTATTCTTATCATCGAAGCTGAAGCTGACACTAGGGAATATCTGGGGCTCCTTGTCGAACCGTATTTCGCTCGAGTGTTGATGGCGGCCACGGCCGGCGAGGCGCTTTCTCTGGCCAAGGATCTGGCACCGGCGGTTATTCTTTCAGAAATTAATTTACCGGATATGGACGGATCTGACTTCCACCGACGGGTATTGGCCCAGCAGAAGAGTCCTCCTCGCTTTATTTTTCTTGCCGGCGAAGAGAGCTCTGAAACCGGAGCGGAGCTCCTTGGGCATGATCGAACGATTAAAGTTATCTCAAAGCCATTCACGAACCTTGAACTGGTAGAAAAGCTCAAACGGCGATGAAGAATCTGGCACGCTCGGTACTCGCTCAATTGCTTTTAGGAGCACTCTTAAAAGCGTTTTTACCTCACTCAGCGGTGCTTGAAGGATACTTGAGTTGGGCCACATTTTCAATTATCGGTCTCTTTCTTGGAGTAGGCCTTCATATTGAAAGGCGCTCTGTTCTTCCAGAGCTAAAACTCTTGAGTCTTCTTGTTGGCGGGACCACACTTGGTCCTTTCATTGTCTTCCTCTTGACGGGACTGCTTTTCGGTCTTGAACTCGTTCCAGCGCTCACTCTTTCAGCTGTATTAATTACGACAGGCACTGGAGTCACCATTCAGGCACTCTCCAACTTAGGCCTCCTTCATACTCGGGCCGGGAATTTCTTGACTCTTGTCTCTGCACTCGATGATGTCCCGGCCGCACTCTTGATGTCGCTGCTACTCTTTTCCATCCCACCCCTTCACGGAGCGGACCCGGTTTTTCGAGGAGACTTAGCACTTCTAGCGGCCCTTACGCTCATTGCACTGACCTTTGTTCTGCGCCTGCGCTTCCGATTGAGAACCCCCATCGCCACCGCTTTGACTCTGACTTTCGGCGTGACCTTCGCTATGGTCCTCGAGCGCTTCCATGTCTCACTGGTGATGGGAGGTCTTGCTGCGGGAGTTTTACTAGGCGCCGTGTTCAGTTCCCTCCGTGATGTGGTTGAGGGTCACCTCGAGAATATCCTAAAGCCTTTCTTGGTGATTTACATGGTATCTATCGGTATGAAACTCTCCCCAGCAGTCTTCACCGGCACATGGGCGCTGGCCTTTTCACTGGTTTTATCACTAGTGGCGATTGTGACGAAATACGGTGTCTCGTCGTGGATCCTCCGTGGAAGAAACGACTTAGATCCACCTCTCATTTCTTGGGGACTTGTTCCCAGGGGGATTCCTGGTTTTGCTTTCGCAACTGTCGCTGTTTCCCATGGTCTTATTGGAGAAGAGCTCTTTACAATCCTGGTACTTGTCGTCACGGTGACGACCTGGGTTGGACTCTTGGGCCTGGAGTACGTGGGCATAAAGAAGGTCTAAGCAGCCTTTTTCTCTTCAACGTCTGGGATGCGGGTCTTCGGTAGAACTACCTCATGGGCCTTAACCAAAACCCCTTTCCCTATAACGACATCGCCAAAGAGACTCGCTTTGAGACCAATCGTTGCACGGTCACCGATCACCAATTTATCGATCACTAGCATTCCCTTCTGTCCGTAGTGTGCAACCAGCGAAGCCGATCCGCCGATGGTGACGAAGTCGCCGATCTCTATCAGACACGGGTCGGAAATGTTGGAGGTATTAATCATCGTTCCTTTGCCCACTTTCATTCCCATCATTTGATAGAAGAGCTTATTCAGAGGTGTGGGTGTGATGAAGTCGAGGAAGGTGTAGCGCACAAGGTATGTCAGGGCATTGTGGTAGTACCAAGGGAGCACGCTGAAAGAGAACCACGAGGCGCGGGTCGGTTTTACCTTCAGAGGCAGGAGCTTATTTACTAGAGGCACCACAAAGATGATGGTCAGCCCGTAGCTGAAAAAAGTCGCAGCAACTGAGAAGCCCAGGAGAGAATTGCGAAGAATAAAATGAAGGTCTCGAGTGCTCTCGTTGACCGCGGTTAAAAGAGTAATTCCAGGCGTGAGAGAGAGTCCCATGCAGAAGACATACAAAAATGCGATGGGCACCATGGTCAGCGTAAAGGCGAGCGTCCGAAACCGGCGGAAGAACCCCTCAAGGGCGCCAGCGAGCCCCTGGCGGTCTGAGGTGGTGGCGTTGACGTCGATCATATCCTTATTGTTTTTTTCCATAGAAGACTTTTCGGCTCATAAGGCCTCGGGCCATAGCTGAGTACTGAATTCAGCGGGGTGTTCAAGGGGTAGAAAAAACAGGGCCAGGAACGGTTTGGCTCAAGAATTTCGGCGCAATCTCCGACAAGTTCAGTCAGGAGTTCTATGCGCCAATTTTTCTGGCTACTTGGCCTCGTTGCCCTGCCTCTGCTCGCTGGTGATAAGACCCGGATCCTTGAAGATCTTGGTCCCTACAGTTATGAGGTCGACTACTTTTCTGAGGAGAGCTTCAGAACCTTGACCTACGATCAGGGCCTCGTCGAACGAACGCTTCTAGAGCCTGGGTACCAAAGTATCTATCAGCGCTACCTCGCTTATGGTGTCAAGGCCCAGCTGGAGTCGTCTCGTGCGCCGTCGAGTGAAGCGCGGGAGTTCACCCAGCAGCGGTTTGTCTATCCAGTGCCTCAGCATCTGGGAATTATTGCATTTAAGCGCGGAGAGCTGAGTGCCACTTGCCCTAAGGTTGTTGCGGCCGCCAAAGCACTCGGATCCCAAACGATCGCCTATTACCACCCCGTTCACTTCTCTGGGGGGAACTCTAAGAGTTATAAAATGCCCAAGCACCCGACCTATGGGAAGCACTGGCGCTTCGAGACAACACTCCACTTTTCTCAAGCCGAGTTCGAGGCCTGCCTCGATCTCATTGACCGCGAAAAGCTAAGGCTCCACTATGTCCCCCACCTCGAAGGAGTTAAGGCGATGGTGGACGCGGGGACTGAAGAAGACTGGAGGCTGGTCTCCGGAATTCCGATCGATGATCATTACTTCCATCATGGGTTCGGGCCTCTGTTGACCTACCTCACCAAGAAGCCCCGAGCGTTTACGTCCGGACCTCTTCTATTAACTCTTGCGGCAGAGTTAGACCCGATGGTCTTCTCTTACGCGCGGAAGGTTCGTGCTGGGCAAGCGTGGCTTGAAGCCGAGCTGAAGCGACTCGCGAGACCGCCAGCACAATTTTACCTCAATACGAATGGCGATTTCTTCCATGGAAAAGATCTGACTGCGGAACGGGGCCATGACTGCGCTGAGCTTAAACGCCTCCTGGCAGGATTACATGGGCTCACACCGTCGATGTACGGTGATAAGGGTCACTTTGAAAAGACTGAGGGTGGACACCTTTCTCTACCCAAGACCCTCGAGGCTTACCGGGCCCGTTTCCGCGAACGCCTGCGTGAACTCTGCCCGAAGGCGCCGGATGTGAACGAGGTTATCGACTCAAAACCTCTAGGCTTTGGTGAGTTTGCCCTCGATCCCGAAACTCAATCTTACGGTGATGTGCTTAAAGACGCCAAAGA
The DNA here is from genome assembly GCA_027487685.1 of Pseudomonadota bacterium. Classification (GTDB taxonomy): domain Bacteria; phylum Bdellovibrionota; class Bacteriovoracia; order Bacteriovoracales; family Bacteriovoracaceae; genus Peredibacter. The sequence goes on from JAIYDC010000025.1 coordinate 8,301, forward strand.
TCTTCTGTTTGTTCAGTACTGGACCCACGGAAGATGGGATCACCTGGGTGTCCTGGAGGCGGGAAGTGCGAGGGCGCGCCGAGAGCTTCTTAAGGAGAGCAAGCCGCCTCAGGGTAAGTCTCGGCCCTGACGAACCGTTTAAGTTTCTCGCCGCTGATCTCGAGCACGACACTCCCACCGCAGGCCTCGATGAGTGCATGGATTTCTCCAAAGGCCTCTGGGCCATTCCAATAGGATTGAAATTTACGTGCGATCTCCTTAGGAGATCGTAGATTAAACTTTTCTCTGAGGGCCTTGAGAAGTGACTGAGATGGTGTGGCCGTAAAAGCGACCTTCGCAAAACCGAGAGCGCTGTCCGGCATCGGAACCCGCAAGGAGGTGAGGCCTGTCTGATTAATCAGCTTAGTCAGGGCCTTGGTAAGTGACTTTCCACTCATCCGGTTTCCCTTCCGGAACCAGTGGAGTTGGGCACGGACTTCGCTGACGCCTTTTCGCTCTGCACTCTCGGCGAGGGCAGCGGTCTGCATGTAAGTCTGAAAGCGGAAGAGGCGAACAGAGCGGTCCCTGAAAGAGAGGGCACGGGTGACCGATGAGGTGTTGTCCCAGATGTCGCTTCTCTCTTCATGGATGATTTCGACTCCGGAGCCGCGCTTGAGCTCTATTACAGGCACAAAGGGAGTTCCGGCTACCGCCTTGGCGGCTGTGAGAGTCTTGAGGGCTGAGAGGTCACCTACTTGGTAACGGACTTGGTCTGATTCCTGGAGCCGATCGGCCCGGCCACGACGCAAGAGACCCAGAAGAAGATCTAAACCCTGTCCAGTGCTGGCATCGATCAGGAACGCGAGTCCCGTTGTCTTCTCAACTAGCCGAGAGAGTTCGGCATAGGCAACATAGGTTCCTGCAAGAACGCCGAAGGTTCCGGCCCGCATGCGACGGATTTCTGCGTAGTAGGTTGAGGCATCCTTTCGCTCGACGTAAACAGCGAAACCACCCTCGAGTATGACTTTCGGGCCTGCGGAAATAGGCCCTGTGCCAAATGCCAAACTCACAGCAATGCCACCGAGGGCATTCCAGTAGGCGGCGTCTCCTGTCCGCATCGCCAAAAGCCTTTCCCGAGTCCACGGGAGGGAGCGTGAAAAGTTTTGGAGCTCCAGGCGGTTGGGTACTCGTGCGCTCCACTTGGAGTAGGCGTTGAGTGAAGGGTAGAGGCCGAGGCCAGTATAGAAGTCGGTACCAAGAGAGGTTGATCCTTGAGCACCGCCGGAAACATAGGCCTTTCCGACAGAGAGGAGGTCGTAGCCTTGCTTGCCCAGATCATCGACCTCAGGCCTGTCTGATGGAGTAAGGTTTGTGACCTCGTCGAAGCGCTGGAGGTTTCCATAGGTGAAGAGTGGGTTGACCCCTATCTC
>JAIYDC010000063.1 GCA_027487685.1 Pseudomonadota bacterium
TGTCTTCTCAAACCTGATCTCACGAGAGAAGTTCCGAATCCAGTCAGTCTCGGTGAAACGAAACTCGGATACGAATCTCCTTCAGGGCCAGTTTCACGCTATTCACTTCGCTAAAGCCCTGAACGACCAGGAGGAGTAACATGGCGACCATGACTGAACTCCAGTCTCTGGAGACCATCAACTACCGGAGCCGAGTCAAGATCTACCTCTTCCCTTTCCTTTTCATAAGCGTCTTCACGCTCGCCTTCATTAACTTCTATCCCATAGGAGATCAGCTCAAGGAGCTGATGCGGAAAAACCTTAAAGGCACCGCGTGCAATCCGGATTTCGACACCATAGGACTCGAGTGGCTCCTCCCGAAAATTGTCGTCACCGATCTCTTGATCCCTAGCTCATGCCTTGGCCGCTCCGGTGCGCCTTTGAAGCTCTCCTTTGTGAAGATCAACTTCAATTTCATTAACTTTTCACCCTTTGGCATTCCCTTCCGCATTGATACAGATCTCAATGGCCAACCCCTTTCTATCTACTACGTTCAGGGATTCAACAAGCGCCTCATCCGCTTAAAAGACCAGGCCCTCGTACTGCCACGCCTTCAGCCTCTTCTGGGTGGTAGTTTTAAGCTCTCCGGTAACTTGACTGTCGACCTGTCGGCCCTCCTTGGGGCCAAAAATGAACTTCAAGAATTTAGTTTTAAAGCTCGCTCCCGTGACTTTCAAATTCCCCCACAAAACCTTCAGGGTTTTACTTTTCCCAGCATGAAGGTCAATGACCTATATGTGGAAGCGGCTTCCTCTGGACCACGTAAGATCGTGGTTGAAAAGATGATCCTCGGGGACACGAATGCCCCTATGCGTGCAAACTTTAAAGGTCGCATCGAGGTTCAACCCGGGAACTTTACCTTCTCTCCTCTAGATCTTACGGGTGAAGTTGCCTTCTCGGAGAAGTTTAAACAATCAGTACCAGTGGACATGATTTTTGGCACTTATACTCAAAAAGATGGTTTTTACCAGATACGCTTAGGTGGTACAGTCGGACAGCCCATGCCTCTTCGACCGTAGGACACCTATGCTGACTCCAGCCCTTCTCAACGCTCTTAGAAAGTCTTGTCATAACCCAGATCTCCTTGAGGTTATGGAGTATGCTGTTCTACCTGCAGGGAAACTCTTCCGCCCTCGTCTGGTGGAGGCCCTGGCACTAGATCTTACCCAGAGTGTCACGCAAGATCATCTTCACCTCGCTAGCGCCCTAGAACTCCACCACGCTTATACCCTGGTTCACGACGACCTTCCTAGCATGGACAACGACCTCGTACGGCGAGGAAAACCTGCGACACATGTCCATTTTGGAGAATGGAAGGCCATCCTTGGAGGTGACGCTCTTCTGATCGCCTCCTTCGGTGAACTTGCGAAACTTCGGCATGAGAATTTCTGCTACATTAATTGCCTCTTTTCCTGGGCCACGGGAGCAAAAGGCCTAGTTGAAGGTCAGTTCCGTGACTTGGCAGCTGACGGAAGTTTAACTTTCAAAGAAGTAGTACGGATCCATGAGCTCAAAACCGGCCGCCTAATCCAGGTCGCAACCCTCGGAACATATTTTCTGACCAAGGCCCCGGCACTGCGAGGCACGACCGAATTCCTGCGCCTCGGACGAGAGATCGGAGTGACATTTCAACTCCTCGACGATCTGACAGAGCTGGCCCATGAAAATGTTTCTGACCACGAAAAAAAAATCAACCCATTTATTAATTCTTTTCCCGATGCTTTCCGAGAACTCACACTCTCCAGGACACGACTCTCAAAAATCATCACGCGCCATGGGCTTGCAAATGTCGATGTTATGATGTCAGAGTATTTCTGCGCGAATCAGAAAAAGCTTCAGAAAGATTTCCACTGGCTTCAAGAGAACCTTGCCACAGATCTCACAGAGCTCAAGCAATGGCTTACCAATTTCGCTTAGATTTGATCTCTCGGATAAGATCCAACGCCGCAACAATCCCGTCAGTTACTTCATGAGTCGGGATGCCTGGGAGAGATGATTGGGCCAGATCTTCTTCTAAAGATTCAGTCTCAGTTCGAGACGACAACATTTTGAGCTTTGCTTGCGGAATCGTAAGTTTCTCATCGAAGAGAAGCTGCTTCACACGAAGAATCGCCTCCACATCTTTCCGAGCATAAATCTTCTCACCCTTCTCGGAATTAATAGGAGCGATTTCAGGAAACTCGGTCTCCCAGAAACGAATCACATACGGCTTGACCCCTGTGATCGGGGTGAGCTCTTGAAATCTAAAATTGGACTTGCTGGGAATCGAAACCATCATGGAGTCAGACTAACAGACATGACGACTAATCGTCGTCATTCTCGTCGTCGTTCTCATCGCCATAAACGGTATCGTCGATATTATTGAGGAAAGACGACAATGCCCGTGGTTTTGCATCCTTAACTGGCAGCGCAGTATTCTCATTACCACTCTCGTCTAGTCGATGAGCGTAGCGCTCGGTGATGTCTTCTTTGAGGATTTGCGACGGCTTAAAAGTCAGAACCCTACGAGCACTGATGTTCATGGCCGTTCCTGTCTGAGGATTCCGTCCAACTCGCGTTGCCTTATCGCGGATGCTAAAGTTTCCGAAACCGGAAATCTTAACTTTCTCGCCTTTGGCGAGAGTGTCTTTAATCACTTTAAAAACGAGATCAACAAGCTCGGCTGCTTCTTTTTTAGAAAATCCAGCTTCCTTGTAGATACGCTCGACTATGTCTGCCTTAGTCATGCTCATTGAAAATCTCCCATGAAGTTTCAAAAGCTTATCGCCAA
>JAIYDC010000046.1 GCA_027487685.1 Pseudomonadota bacterium
AATCTCATCGTTGCCGGCAAAAGAGATCTTGCTGATGATGGGCTTCTCTTGGAGTTTAAATAAGAGGATGTTCTTGTTTCCGGAGACCTTATGATAGGCCTCGACCTCCTCGAAATACTTCATGTCGTAGATCCGGGAAAGATCTTTGCGGAGGAGGTAATTATCAAGCACCATGTCTTGTCGCGTGCCGAGCTTCTCTAGGATGGCCTCAGACTCGACTTTGCGGTTTCCGGTGAATTCGATGCCATCGACACGGAACATCTCATTAATGGGACCGATCATCTCTTGCGCAAAAACAGAATATGCCTGAATTAGACCTACTATAAAAAGGACAAGTAGCTGCGCTTTTTTCATTTTATTAATTCCTTAGCCATCCATGACGCAAAAGGCTATGTAATTAATTTTATTTGCAGTCGAAAATTCTAGCCAATTATCTGACCATCTTCAATGACTATTTTGCGTGGAAAGAAAGAAGCCACTTTGTCGTCATGAGTTACGACTAGCAAAGTAGCGCCGAAATCGGACGCGAGGCCCTTTAAGAGTGTCGTTACTTTCTCCGAATTCTTCGAATCAAGATTGCCCGTGGGTTCGTCGCAAAGAAGAATCTTAGGCCGCAGCGAAAGGGCGCGGATAATATTGATGCGTTGCTGCTCTCCCCCGGAAATTTCAAATGGGAACTTCTCAAAGCAGTGGGTGACTCCGAGGTACTTAGCAAGTTCGCTCATGTCCTTTTCAACCGGTGTCGTATCCCGTCCCCCGATTCGAGCGGGAAGAAGAATGTTGTCACGGCAAGTCATAGATGGAAGGAGAAAATGAAACTGAAAAACGAAACCCACATTAGCGTTTCGAAACAGTGCCAGTTCCTCGTCGCCCATCGCAGAAAGGTTTTTGCCGCCGATGACGACCTTGCCTGAGGTAGGCTGATCAAGACCGCCGAGTAGGTAAAGAAGAGTCGACTTACCTGACCCGGAGGCGCCTCGAATCGCGACTGATTCTCGGTCATCAATCTTAAAATTAAGTCCCCGGAGGACCATGGTTTTGCCGAAGGATTTCTCGACATTCGAAAGAACTATAAAACTCATGAACTAAACTCCTGGCGAAGGCCCTGGATTATCGGTCGCCGCTTCAAGCGCAGGAACCCAATGAAAGCAGCGAAGAGGATCCAGAGTAATGAAACGCCGTAGACCGTTATATAGGCCATCCGGTCGAGCTTAAGATCAAGGGATGAGAGCACATAGATCTCCCCAGGGATCTGAAGGAAGGATACATGTTTGAGCGCCCAGTTGAAAGCAAGAGAGATGAAGTAAGCTCCGATACATGAGACTGACCACATGGCGATGACGGATACAAACCAGAAACGGTTCAGCGCCGAAAGTGAGAGTCCAACTGCCCGGAGGAAGAAGAACTCCTGGGATTTTTTTTCCATAATGTAGATAACGAACGCAATAATGTTAAAAATCGCGACGACGACAATCAACTGCAGGATCAGAGAAATTGAAAACTTCTCTACCTTTACTGCCTCGAGGAGGAAGTCATACTCGTTCCAAAAAGGCCGCACCAGATAACTCGAATCTAGGTTACGTCGCAAAAGATCCTGGTCATCGCGAATGGAGTCGAGACTATCTAGAGGTTTAGATGGGTCCCGGGAAGTGACTATAATAAGATTGACTCGGTCGCCTAGGTCCAGGAGGGCCGCGACGTCAGTTCTAGGAAGATAAATATAGCGCAGATCTTTCTGGTAAATTCCATGCTTAACTACGCTATGAACGGTCACGGGCTGGATCAGCGGAAGGGAGTCAAGAGACTCATTACCTTTCCCGAAGGTCAGGGCCATAGGGTCTCCGACTTTTAACCGGAGCTGTCGCGCCAGTTCCTCTCCGATAACAACGCCACCAGGGGGAATAGCGAGTTCTAGGCCCGTGGCCCGAGCGAAGCTTTCATCATCGATGCCGCGAACCAGGACTCCACGGCTCTCTTCACCGGCCATGGCAAAGGCTTCCGTCTGAATCACCTGCGCCACGGCCAGCGGCGCGACACCCTGGATATGGTCTCTCAGCTCTTCGGAAAGGGAAAAGAATCCCTTCCGATTTGTGATAAGAAGGTCACCTGAAGCATTCCTAAGTCCCGACTTTAGGAGGTGATCAAAGCCGTCCATAAGACCAAAGGTACAAAGGATCACGGAGATTGAGAACGTAAAACTCAAAACAGTGGCCAGCAGAATCTTTCCTGCTGACCGGCCATGGAGAACGATACGAAGGATAGAGCGGTAGGAGTGCATTACTCTTCGTCAGCGAAGAAATGTTCTTTCTTAAGCAGCGGAAAGAGGATGACATCGCGGATGGTGTGACTATCGGTCAGGATCATCACCAGTCGGTCGATGCCGATCCCTTGTCCCGCTGTCGGCGGCATTCCATACTCGAGAGCACGAACGAAGTCGTAGTCCACGTCGTTCGCTTCGTCGTCCCCGGCCTCCTTGGCCATCGCCTGGTCAGCAAATCGATCTAGCTGGTCCGTCGGGTTATTAAGCTCAGAGAAGGCATTCGCCACCTCCCAGCCATTCATAAAGAATTCGAAGCGGTCGACGAACTCTGGATTCTCATCGTTACGCCGAGAGAGCGGTGAAACTTCTGTCGGGTACTCGGTAATGAACGTTGGCTGGATAAGCTGAGCTTCAACGAGTTCCTCGAAGCAGTGAACGAGAAGTTTACCCCAACTTGTGGCCGCGAGCTTCTTTTGGTCAAGGGAAGTCGGCTTTAAAAGCCCCAAAAGGTGGTCACGGTCATTCACTTGCTCTAGCTCGGAGCCAGTAAATTTAGCCACAGCTTCTCTCATCGTCAGGCGAGCGTAAGGCCCACGCAGATTAATGTCATGAGTCCCGAAACGAACAATGTCCGTTTTCATAACATCACGAGAAATTCCCGTCAGGAGCGCCTCAGTAAAGTCCATTAAGTCGTGGTAAGTCGCGTAGGCCCAGTAAAACTCGATGGAGGTGAATTCCGGATTGTGCTTCAGAGAAAGACCCTCATTCCGAAAGCAGCGGTTCATCTCGAAGACTTTATTATATCCACCGACAATGAGCCGCTTCAGATGGAGCTCAGGTGCGATCCGCATAAAAAGTTCCATGTTCAGAGCATTATGGTGTGTGCGGAAAGGACGTGCGGCAGCGCCGCCTGCTATTGAGTGCATCATAGGGGTTTCGACTTCGAGGAAGTCGGCCTTATAAAAATGCTCGCGGATATAGCGGATGATTTCTGAACGCTTGCGCAGTTTCTCTCGAGTCTCAGGGTTCATGATCATATCCACGTAGCGCATCCGGTACTTTAGCTCCTGGTCCGTGAGACCGTGGAACTTTTCTGGAAGCGGGCGGATCGATTTCGTCACGATCGTAAGCTCGCGAGCGTTTAAGGCAAGTTCGCCTTTCATAGTCTTGAATACGTCACCTTCGCAGTAAACGATGTCCCCGTAGTCAAGAAGCTTGTATTCAGCAAATCCCTTCTCGGAGGTAACCTGCTTATTCACGTAAAGCTGGAAGGGTCCAGTTCCGTCGTCGCACTGAAGGAACGCTGCCTTACCAAAGTCACGAACCATTAGCACACGACCGGCGACTTGGTAGCGCGGGGTTTCCCCGATTTCTTCCTTCGAATAAGGCCCATAGCGCTTAGTAAGATATTCGAAGGTGGTGTTAGGCTTAACGTTGTTCTTGTAGGGGTTTGAACCCATCTCCTCGAGCTTCCGGCGCTTCTCTAGCCGTACTGTCATCTGTTCAGAAAACTGTTCGATCCATCGCCGCACGTGCTTGTCTTTCATGATTTTCCCCGAGGCTGTTAGTTTGTCATCATTCATAGGTCGTCCGTTCCTGTATCTTTGATCTCTCCCCCCAGGGACTTCCATTGGAGGTAAGATTTTATAAAATCATCCAGGTCTCCATCGAGCACTGGCTCGGCCTGAGAAGAGGTAAATCCGGTGCGGTGATCCTTCACGAGCTTGTACGGATGGAGCACGTAGGAGCGGATCTGCGAGCCCCAGGAGTTCTCTTTTTTCCCGGCTTCGACTTTGTCTTGGGCCTCCCGCCTTCTCTGGAGTTCAAGATCGTAGAGGCGGGACTTCAGGATTTTCATCCCCATGGCCCGGTTCTGGATCTGGGAGCGCTCATTCTGGCAAGCGACGACAATCCCGGTTGGGATGTGGGTGAGACGAACTGCTGAGTCGGTGGTGTTAACTGACTGACCTCCGGCCCCACCGGATCGATAAACGTCTATCCTAAGGTCCTTATCCAGCACTTCAATTTCTATCGAGTCGTCGATCTCAGCTGAGACGAAAATCGAAGAGAATGAAGTGTGCCGACGTGCGTTCGAGTCGAAGGGGGAGATTCGGACAAGGCGATGAACGCCGGACTCGGACTTAAGTAGACCGAAAGCGTAACTTCCCTGAACGAGTACCGTGGCGGACTTAATTCCGGCGCTGTCGCCGTACTGGAAGTCCGTCACCTGGGCCTTGAAGCCTTTAGCATCACACCAGCGCTGAATCATACGAAGAAGCATACCGGCCCAGTCGCAGGATTCAGTCCCGCCGGCACCTGCGTTGATGGTCACGATCGCATTATTGGCATCCGTTTCACCTGCGAGAAGAGCTTTTTTTTCTGCTTCGTCCAAAGCCATTTTCAATCTCGGGAAGAGCTCTAGGGCTTCCTTCGCTGAAGCCACATCACCTTCTTCGGCCATCTCAGTTAGGACCTCGAAGTCATCTGAGAGGGTCTTCAGGGAGTTGAAAAGTTTGAGAACTTCCTCGATAAGGGAGCGCTCTTTTTGGATCTTCGTAGCATTTGTGGAATCGTTCCAGAAGCCGTCTAGCGCTTCGAGTTCCGAAATTTCTCTGAGTCGATTCTGTTTGCGATCGACGTCAAAGCGACCTCCGAATCGTCAGGAGGGAATCTTTGATCTCACGATAATGAGATTTGAGGTCAGAGAGCTTGAGAAACAGCGAGTCATCCATACTTGGCCTTTGGAAGACCACACTGTAACAAACAGCGGGAAGCTTTGAAAAGCCTTCCGAGGATCTGACAGCAGGAAATTCTTTTACTCGACATCCGCCAGGATCAGAGACACTACGAAGGCGACCTTCTCGAGCTCAGAGCCATCGGGGATCGCCACGTTAATACTGGCCAGCTGCTTGGGATCATCTGCGATCCGCTGAAGAAGCCGGCGGAGGTTACGCTGGCGAACGTCTCGGATGCGTGTAACCGGAGCGCGTTCCATATCCTCTGTGAAAAGGATGAGTTCCTCTCGTAGACCCTGCTTTTGGGTGGAGGTATACGAGTTGACTAGCTCGACAGTGTCACCAAGACTGGAGAGCAACACCCGGGGATCAGAACGTGGCACCGGTTCTGCTTCTTCCTCCGGCCCTGAGGCACGAATAATGGCATCAGGATCTCGGAGAAGATTACAATCAAAACCAGGTCCAGTCTGAAGCTTGCCGTTCTGATCTGCAATGGCTCCAAGAAGTGAGACAATGGTCCTTCGGCTTGCTGGTGCTTTCTTGTCGAAACGAAGGAGGAAACGTACGAACTTCCAGATACTACCGAAATCCTTCTCGTCGGGGACCATCTCGAATTTGATCATGTACTGAAAGATCTGTTTTTTGAATCGCTTAATGAGAGGACTCTTGTCCGCCAGGAAACCATCCAGGGCCGGGGAATAGATCACGTAGGCCCGTTCGACCTCATCTGGGTCAAGGATGTTGTTCAGGTTTACGTCCCAACGAAGGATCGTTGTCTCGGCGTGAAGGAGCGCAATCAGGATCGTCATGAAGTCGCCCTTGGCGTAAGGAATCTCTTCCTTGGCCCCATCAGTATAGAACTTGCAAGACCGGGCCGCTTTAATCGCACGGTCAAGAAGCAAAGTGGCCGGTTGGCTGGTGGCGAGTTCTTCACACTTGAGCGGTGCACCTAATGAATCAAACATAAGAGGGAAATAGCTTCGGTACTCAGAGCAAAGGCCCTTCCAAAAGGTCGCTCGAAAACAGGAAGGTTCAATTCGGTTAAACTGATCGACGGAACAATCCTGCTTCTCCATATACTCATACAGGTCGTCAGAGATACTAAGAGAAGAAAATAGACTCACTACAAACTCGGTCGCCTCGTTGATATCCATGACCTTGTTGGTATCCGATTGGTATTGGAAGAGAGTTCCCAGGAGCGATACGTTATCTGCGGTGCCAATCGCTCGCCCTGGAAGGAGGAGATCCAGTTCCATGAGTTCTCGCTCGAACTTCAAAATCGCCTTTTGCATCTGTTTTTGATCGATCGAATAACCACCGATCGCATCCGCGTTAGGGCTCGGACTGCCAAAAGTCATCAGTGCCAGTTTGATGCCGTACTCGTACAATGCTATCTCAAAGATACCGTCAGCGTTTCGTCGAAAGCCACGTGTGTAGTATGACGAAATAAACTCACCCTTCATGAATCGGTAGCGCTTTGCTATTCGCTCAAATTGGTCGAGTTCCACCTGGTGCTCCGGATAGGTATAGCGATACTCATTGAAATCAATGGTATCCTCTACCGGTCGCGGGCCATCGAGCTGGGCCTTAAACTTGTCGTAGATTCGGTGAAAAATTGTACCGGTTTTAAGTAATGCCTGAGCATGGGTAAAAAGAGTCTTGAGCTCTATCCCCTTAACCTGGGTCAAGTTCCCGTTCATGACGATTTTCTTGATCTCTGCGATCATGTTACGGAACTTTTCGATATCGAATGTATCGACCTCCACGAAAAGTTTTGCTGCAGTGACCGCTTGATCAACAGTGAAGAGCACTTCAGTGTCACGATTATTAAGAGCTCCCTGGGTGATGATCTGGAATAGGTCATCGACGTCGCGCTTTAAGAGCTGGAGAAGGGACTCCTGCTTCAGGATGATATGCTTGTAACGGTAGGCATCCAGGCCCACCAGGAGGAGCTGGTCAAAATTTAAGATGAGCTTCTCAAGCTCTGCATGAGTGATGATATCCTCTTCTCCCCCAAGGATGACTTTCTTGAGGAAAAGGACCTTCCGCGCCTTCTCAATGTAGTCTCGGGTGGTTTCAGTCGTAAAACTTTCGAGGAGAGAGATGATGTTAAGCTTATGTACCGCACCACCTCGGTTGGGATTAAAAATCGTGCGTAAAGACTGGATGATTGCTTTATTGGCGCCGGAGACACGATCCCGATGATTTTGATGAAGAGCATAGGTGACAGGAGATTCGTTCTTAAAGATTGGCCCAAAATTCAAAGCCGCTTCCTGGTTAAACACCAGAGCGAAGTTGACTACCTTATTCACGGTGGCCTGAGAAATAAAGTTTGGGTCCTCGCCAGTAATGAGGTGTCCGAGATCGAAGACTGATTTCAATGCCTTTAGCATTTCTGGCTTAACGTCGGGGCGAAATTTCGCGATGTACTCCTCGAGCTGTACGCGGGAGAGGTAGCCTCGCTTCCCGGACTTAACGACCCGGATGAAGAGGTTGAGGTTCTCCCCTAAGCACCGAATCTGGGAGCTGATGTTCTCGTTCATGATCTCGCCGAACTTGTCCACATCGAGTTCACACTCGACGGAGAACTGCGAACCGTCGAGCTGGCGCTTCACCACTTTAGTGCCGAGAAGATCACCGCATCCTACGGCGGTGAGTGCGAGTGCAAACAAAAACAAGAGCGGATTTAACTTAGAAAACATAGCGTAGCCCGCCGTAGATAGAGTCGTTGTTGGTATATGGTGACCAGTAGGAATTACCGCTAACTGGAGTTCCGATGAGGTTGAGACCGGCGTTCATGATAAAAGCAGAAGAAACCCGGTAGGTGGCCCGGAGCATGACCAATCGATCCGTGGTCAACATATCGTACTTCGCGTCGGCAGAAACGGTATACCGTCGGCCTATATTCCGGACTGCTACCACGTTCAAGGCCTGATTCCATCGTGGGTCCAGGGCCAAGTCTTCCTTATCGCGATCGAATGGAGACAACCGAGCGACGTAATTGAAGGCGAGAGTATAGAGGTCATTTGAGCGAGAAATCCCGCCTCCGACGTAGTCCTCACGTTGCTTCTTATTTTTAATCTCGGTATAGCGCACGCGCTCATCGACATCCGGAAACTCGTTGGGACGGACTGCCATCCCCGAGACATACATTTCGATGTCTCTATTTCGATACTTGAGAGTCGAACCCAAAACATCGTGGTAGTAGAACCTCGGCGCGATCTGCGCGTTGACCACATTCTGAACGAAATCGACGTTGACCTCAACATCAGGGGTGGTGGAGTTCTCAGGCTTGCGGATAAGAAAATTGTCCATGACCCAATGCTTGGATTCATAGCCAATGTTGGCCCCAGCAGAGTAGCGGTAAATGACTTCAGAGATTTCTGGGTAATCAACGTCGTAGCGAATGTCCATCATAACACCTTCGACCTCAGCGCTGGTGGCAGGTGTATCGGCCCAGGGATGGCGGGAGGTAATGGACCTATCTTTCTTGTCGATGTCGAGAGACGGATTCATTTCGGGAACATAGATCCCAGAAACAAAAGCACGGTAGCGCATGCCGTTGGTAGATCTTCGCTCGTAGGAAAGGCCAGTGAGGCCTTCTTGACCTGGCGTAAAATAGTCAAAGTTCCGCCGGTTATTGAGCTTTCCGAAACCCCAGTTTTCGTCAACTGCGGACCAGGAAAGGACTTGCCGACCAAAACGAACCCGATCCTTAGAAGTGAGGTTTCCTCCGACGAAAGCTTCTTGCAAGGAGTACATCGCGAGACTCTGGTCATTAACGAGAGAAGAGATATGGAAGCGGCGCTCGAGTTCACTTTCTCGGAGCGTGCCTACGTTTCGCTTGTAATCGAACTCGAAATCGGCGTTGAAGCGGTTCCCGGGGACGTTACCAACTTGGTTCGAGGCTTGGTTGCTAAGAGCACCGAAGTGACCCTGGATCACACCTGGTGTCGCGCCAAAGCAGGCTTGTCCTATGACCAGGCCCCCGAAAGCAAAAGTTGTAAGCGTTGTCCGCACTAACTGTACCCCGCTGAAAAATGGCTTCTCATTTTATTATGCACAAAATCAAGAGACCCTATTAACGCATCGTATCAAGGCAAGAGCCTCCCCTCGAATGTAACTGTAAAGGTTACATACATTGAGCAAGATCCAGGCACCTGTAAACTATCCTAATGACAGAAGTTTTCATTTGCCCTCAATAAATTCAGGAGATAATATCTCCGCGGACAGTTTCACTCTAGTATAAGGACATAAGCTCAATGAATAAGGTAACTTCTTGTATTTTAATCGGTTTCTTGATAGCCGTGAGCGCCGCCCATGGTGGGAATAATCGGTACCACCCAAACCACCTCTTCATCAAGATGAAAGACGGTAAGACCCTGATTCGCTCATCTTTAATGGGTCCTTCCAAAAAACTCTTCGGGAATCTTTATTTTGTTAAAACTGAAAGTGCAGATCGGCTCGCCGCTGCGCTTGCTCGCTCTGAAGACGTCGAGTACGTCCAGCGTGATTACTTCGCTGACAAACGCAACCTTCCAAAGCACGAGCTCCTGGACGAAGCCGGTACTCTTTTCAAGCAGCTCAAGAACCTCGACTTCTCAGCGTCTTTCAACGACCCGGAAGTTAGGCGGTTGTGGGCTTTCAACGCTCGCAACGGACTTGACGTCGCCGGAGCTTACGATGTCCTCCCCGCAAGAACACCAAAAGAAATCGTTGTGGCCGTCGTCGACACAGGTGTTGATCACAACCACGAAGACCTCAAAGATATCATGTGGAGAAACGAGAGAGAGTTGCCGGGGAATGGAAAAGACGATGATAACAACGGTTATATCGATGATATCCACGGCATCAACACGCTCATTCGCGACGCTCAAGGCCGCGCAACCATGAACACTATGGCCTCTCATTGGCACGGAACTCATGTCTCCGGAACCATCGCTGCGACTCAAAACAACGGCATCGGCATCGCCGGGGTTGCCAACAACGTCAAAATCATGGCCCTGCGGACGGTTCCTGACGACTCCGATGAACTTGACTCAGACATCGTCGAAGCCTTCCTCTATGCCTCTAAAATGGGAGCAAAGATTATCAACTGCTCATTTGGTAAAAAAACCAACGAAGGCGGATTCGTCGTCCGGGATACGATCAACCAAATCGCTAGAAATGGCGTCCTGGTCGTCATTTCTGCTGGTAACGATTCCGTAGGCCCTTTTTCATGGCACGATATTGACGTTAACGCGAAGTATCCGGCTTCTTTTGACTCCGCTAATACTTTAGTCATCGCTTCGACAACTTCGGCAGGAAACCTCTCATCATTCTCCAACATTGGCGCCCGGGGCGTCGACGTGGCCTCGCCGGGCTCTGACATCTATTCAACAATCAATGGCAACCGTTACTCCATGGCCTCAGGTACATCAATGGCCGCACCGAATGCCTCTGGTGTTGCAGCGATGGTTATGGGCTACTACCCCCAGCTCAACGTGGCCACGGTGAAGAAGGTTCTCATGGAGAGCGTGACAAAGGTGCCAGACTTTAAAGGCAGGATGGTAGCCGAAGGTCGCTTGAATCTGAAGACAGCCCTCGAAAGAGCGGCCACTACAAAGCGAAGAAGTAAGAACTAGAACTCTACAGAAGGGGTCCGCTTAGCGGGCCCTTTTTTTTTGCTCAGAGAATTTTGAAAGTGCACGATCTTCCCATGCCTGCATGACAACTTCCTCCTTTCTCGAAGCTTCGTGGTCATACCCCAGCAGATGAAGGAAACCGTGGAAGAACAGGTGAATGAACTCGTCGAAGTAGCCGATGTCGTAGGTCTTCGCCTGACGCCGAGTCTGAGCGTGGCAAATAGCTAAGTCACCAAGAAAAAGAGGGCCCAGGACTCGTGCCCGCCGGAGGTCCTCGTGGGCCGGAAATGAAAGGACGTCCGTAATCCGATCTTTGCTCCGGTGCTTTCGGTTGAGACTTCGGATGCGGGTCTCACCGCATATAAGAATCGACACGTGCAGCGGGCCAGGTCGTGCGGTGATAATGTTTTCATCGAAGAGCTCCCGGAGAACTTCCCCGGCCAGCCCTAACCATTTCTTCAGACGGCGCTCTTCCGCCAGAGTTAGCCTCACGGAAGCGTGGAAATCAACCACCAGGAACGGATGTGTCTTCATAGCGGCCATGGTATCTTTTTCTAAAGGAGTAAGCAATGTCAGCACACCACGAACTCGAACGCTGCGCCCAGGTGGTCAAGGCCCTTAGGCATCCCAAGAATGGTTGCCCCTGGGACCTTGAACAAACCCACCGAAGTCTTCTCAAGTACCTCATTGAAGAAGCCTACGAATTTGTCGATGCGGTCGAGAGTGGTGATACCGTCGCGATGGAAGAAGAGGTCGGTGACGTCCTCTTTCAAGTTCTCCTTCACACCACCATCGCCGAGGAAAAAGCTGCATTTACTCTTGAATCCGCTGCCCGAGTGCTCGCTGACAAACTCGTGCGACGCCACCCCCATGTCTTCGGGACCCTCAATGAAAAGCTCACCTCCGACGAGGTGGTAAAAAATTGGCAACAGATTAAGCTGCGAGAGAAAGGTGAAAGAAAGTACGCCATCGATGAAAAATACCTCCAGGCGCCGGCACTGGAGTCGGCCCATAGAATTGGCAAGAAATCCACTACCGTGAACTTTGACTGGCCTGACTTCAGTGCCGTTGCCTTGAAGGTCGAGGAGGAATGGAATGAAGTGAAGGCCGAGCTCGAGGCCCATGAGCTCGATCAAACCAAGGTCCGGGAGGAAATTGGAGACCTCCTATTCAGCGTCGCTCAGCTCGCCCGGCACCTAGAAATCAATCCGGAAGAGTGCCTACGGGAGGCGAACCGGAAGTTCATCCGAAGGTTCAACCATGTGGAGGACCTCGTACGCGCCGGCGGCGGGACTCTGACCGAGACGCCTCAGGAGAAGCTAGAAGAACTCTGGATCCAGGTCAAAAAGCGATGAAAAAACTGCGGGATGATTTTCGAAGAAAAACCGTGGAAGAGCGGCTCTACCACCTCGATCGACCGATCCTTGCTCTCACTGGAGGAATCGCCACCGGAAAGAGTTCAGTGACCCGGCTTTTAGAGGCACGGGGACTCGTGGTCATTGACGCGGATAAGCTCGTCAAGAAAATCTACGCCAGCGACGAAGCTAAAGAATTCATCCGAACAACCTTCCCTACCACCTGGGAGAAAGGCATCGATTTTCGGAAACTCCGAAGCCTCGTCTTTTCGGATACTACGGCGAAAAACCTCATCGAGGGATTCATCTACCAAAGGTTACCGGCCGTTTTCATCGAGGCCGCAAGCTTTGTGACCGGGCAAGATTTCTACTTCTATGATGTTCCACTCCTTTTTGAGCGAAAGCTCGAGTCGTTGGTCGACGTGACCGCCGTGGTTTATACCCCTCGAGAACTCCAGCGCTCTAGGCTCATGCAGCGGGATGCTCTTCATGCAGTAGCAGCGGAGCGCATACTCATGCAGCAACTCGATATCGAAGACAAGAGACGGAGGGCGGACATTGTCATCGATAACTCAGGTTCTGAGGCCGATCTAGCCTTCAATGTCGACACATGCCTTTCGCGACTTCTCGAGGCTTAGCGACGACCGCGAGTAATACGTACTCCGGCAAGGACATTTCTCATCATAATGTTGAGCGAGCCAGCAACGTCGACGGTTCCGGAGACCTGAGCTTTTAGAAAATCCCGATGGCACAACTGCGACAGGTAAGGGAGGTCAACGGATCTGCCGTCGATAGTTTCCGGTAAAATAATCCGGTTGGAATTGACACGCACAGAGTTTGAATATTCCCTCGAGACGGAAGCCGAGCCTCCGACGCCTAAAACCGAAAAACCTCCCGTGCCTGTGTAGTCGGCATTAAAGTCCAACGATACTTCACAAGTTATCATGGCCATCCGTTTACCTGGCACAGTTGTGCCGAACCGGTCACGTCGGGTGAGATCAAAGGTTCCGTTAGTATTAATCAAGGGTGCCAGGCCTTCGGCCATGACTACCGCCTGTGTCTTATAAATTCGATTGAAATGAACGGTCGGCCCTGCCTCGATCGATGCTCCGAGGAAGTCCGCTTTAATCTGGATGCTCACTCGGCTGTCACTACGAGAGGCCATTTCAGACCGGACGGTTACGGAAGATGCCATGAGAAACGGTGCTAGCTCCTTCTCAGAGACCAGGGCTTCGAGGACTTGCCGCTTGGTTGTGTTCCGAAGCTGCTCCCGCGTAAGCTGATGAAGCTCGGGCCATTCAAGAAGCTTTAATGCTTGAAGCCTCGAGGATTTACTACGCTGGTTTAGGAACGAAACTCGCTGTCGAACACCCTGAAGCATTCTCTGTTGCAGTCGTGAGTGGTCTGTGACGGGACGAGAATGACCACGAGACACTTCGTCGAGCGCACTTATCGCAAGACTTTCGATCTCACTCTTTAGTTCTGGATCAATCTGAGCGAGGTCGTTATCGATCTCCTGTCGAACGACTCCCAGGGCCTCGGTTGGACCCAACTCCTCGCTGAGTTCTTGGTATCTTTGCCGAACCTGGGCCGTGAGCTGGTCGCTCAGAAGGCGGGCCTCGCGTTGGGCCCGGAGGTCTAGAGGGATGTCTTCTCGCTCATACTCGAGCTCTCGTCGATAGGCCTCTACCGCCACCGCATTCTCGACGGAAGCGAGATTCTCGATAAAACGAACTCTCTCGATTTTCTCCTCGAACTCAACCTCGGCCAGGACGGCGAAACTGCAAAGAGCAAGAATAGAAAGGAAAGGAATTTTCAGCATACGATTTCCTTAATGAAACTCGCGACCTAGCGAGAATATGTCCCTTCTCTTCTCATGTATGTCCCAATCTCACCCGTCGTAAATCGAATCGAGACTTTATCGGTCGTCGAATTCACTCCAATGACAGTGCCAGAAAAACTGGAAACAAACGCATTGTCTCCGACGCAAACACGTCTTACGCAGCCCTTAGCAATTTGGACACGGGTCACGGGGTAGGTGCCGACCTGTTCATTCGAAAAACGAATGGTGACTCTTGCCCTGTGCTCGTTGACGCTGATGATGGTCCCGTCAAAACTCCCGACGACGGCAGTATCCCCTGGACAAAAATAGTCTCGACCTTCCCGGAGGCAAGCCGAAGCCGTGGATGAAGCGAAAAGTACTAGGGCCGGGAGAATGATTGAGAGTTTCATAGGCACTCCAGTGATTCATTTTCACCGGATTTTACAATATTTCAGGGGAGAGCTACCTAATCATGAAACAATTTTTGCACCTGTAAAGAAATCAGACAGATTGGAGATGTCTTAGGAGGATCCAAGAGTTCTGAGGCGTTAATTAAACAAAATAGATGTCTTCTGTTTGACCTTCGGCCTAAGAGCTCCGCTAAACCAGTTTTAGCCGATCCGGAAGTTCGAAGCGCCGAAGTTCTTTACTCCACGGATCCGTGAACGCCAGGAGGGAAGCGACTAGCTGGAGACCTTGCCGGTTTTTATTTCCATTACCATATTTCGGGTCCCCAATAACGGGATGTCCGAGGAAATCAAGGTGTCGGCGGATCTGATGGAGTCGCCCGGTTTCGATGCTGACTTTAAGAAGACTCTTTCCTCTCCGGGCCTCAAGGACTTGAACGTGCGTAACCGCCTCTTTATCATCAAGGGAAGCCGAAATGGTCTTTTCTTCTCCGACCGGTAGTTCTCCGAGAACAATCGCTTCGTATTCTTTGTGAATCTTGTGCTTCTGGAAGAGGTCACTCAGTGCTGCTGCGGCATTGGAGGTATAGGCAACAAGCATGAGGCCCTGGGTCTCGCGATCTAGTCGGTGCACCAGATAGACTTCCGCTCCACGAAGCTTTTCCACATAGCGAAGAACGGAAGCGTGATCACTGGATTGTGACCCCTGGGGAACCGCACCGGCAGGTTTAATCCAGACACCATAGTTAGCGTCCTCGTAGAGTGCGGTGAGATCCGCGAGGTCCGGAAGAGCGAGGACCTTAGGATCGTAGTAGACGTGGATGACATCTTCAGGTGCCACCGCTTCCCGGAGCATCCGGATGCGAAGGATTCGGCCTTTACCACGCCGCTGGATCCAGACTCCACCCTTCTCGGCCACTTCACCAAGTTGGGTCGGAGTGAGGGATGTAAGCTTCCGTAGAAAGTCTCCCAGCGTCGTTCGCTCAGGGAAGTGAGTCTTAACTGCGGCCTTGTAGGTTCTCATCAGGAGAGGAAAGAATCGAGAGTTTCACGGGAGAGTTCCCGTGACTCGTGAACTTTGGCCATATCTTTTTTCATCAGCTGGTGGAGGCACTTAAAACTTTCGACGATCTTTGCCTCTTCGCTCGACTGGGTCTTCTGAAGTGAAAGGAGCGTCTCTTTGAGTTCGTGATCCTTCTGGCCAGTGACGAAACTAAACGACGCCTGCTCAACGGGAGTTTTCTCGTACATCATGTGGAGTTTTGCTAGGAGGACATCAAGCTGAGAGAGCTTCTTATCCAGTGTGGTCACATTGAAGTCAAGCCGTGCGAGTTCATCCTTATAGCGGTTGGCGAGTTTCTGTTGGGCCTCATCGAAAGGGGGCAACTGGGCGAAGAGCGTGTTCGTAATGGAGATGAGCTTTGCCTTGACCTCAAGGAGTTCGAACTTGAGTTTTTTATAGTCGGTCTTAACACCCTCAAGGTGTACCAGGATGTCAAATGTCTCTCGCCCCTTCTTCGTTAGTCCATGGGAAACTTGCTGGAGCTTCTGGCCGTCAGTGCGTAGCTCGTCATTCTGCTGGAGAATAGAGCGATTGATGTTGAGAAGGGTGTCGGCCCTCTCAAGGGCGGCAAGGAAGTTATCGCGCAGATCATTAGCGAGGACGACTTCCTGCCGGATGATTTCTCTTTTCTCGTCCTGGATGGTCTTCATCGAAATGACCGTTTCTCGAAGAGCGGCAGCATTTTTCTCAAGATCGTTGATGGTCATAAGGCATTCGCGCTTCTCGCCATTGACCCGTTCAAACAGATGCACAAGTCCTTCGTAAAGATCGATCACGTCATTATTTTTGAAGTCTTTTTCGAGGAGTCGGATCTGGTCATCATCGAGGGTTTCAGCGTTCCAGTGAGTGACAAACTTACTCAGTGTAGCGCGAGTGAGATTGACCTGCTCATTGATCGCCTCACGAACGGAGACAAGGGGATAGAAGAAAACCATCACTCGGTCTTCGCGGTTGATAGTAATCGGTGTGACGTACATCTCAAAAGGCTGGGCCGGAGCGTATTCGTCCTGCTTGACTTTCACGGGATAAATCCCGGCCTGCTTATTCACCAGGGCCTGATAAACTGGATCCTCTTCAAGATTAAGGTAATCCCGGAGATAGTCCCAATTGAAACCTTCGGAGAGAACCTCTTCATCTGACAGGTAGAATTGCTCAAGGAATAGGTGATTATGCCAGGTCAGCTTAAAGCCAGTATCAATGAGGCAGCCTGCAAAAGGAAGTCCAGTATGCAGCATGGTCCCAAGGTTGAGCTTGAGTTTAAGCTCATCGAGAAGGCGGATGATATCCGTACGGGCCAGATCTGAGTAGTGATCCATCATAAAGCGCTGATCGCCTATGATTCCTTTCTCGATCACATTTTTAACTTCCATCTCGACCTGTTCTCCCATCCGGAGTTTCTGCCATCGGAAGAGGTAAAGGGTGCTGAGCCAGGCGAGACCCAGAAAAGCTGCCATGCCGGCCAGCATAAGGACCAACTGGTTTTGCTTTCTAAACCGGAACCCTTGAAGCTCGGAGCCACGCTTCTCGACGTCAACCACCCACTGGGAGAGCGCCAGGCTTGCCTGGGTGACATGGGCCTTGAGGTCCCGTGCCTGGGAACTGACACTACCCAGGAGCTCAAGTTCATTGCCCATGGAGGTGAAGCGAGTTACTAGCGCCTCCTTCTCCTTTGAGTCAAGCCCTGAGCTAGCGACCAGCTGTTCCAGGCGGCGGAGGTCAGAACGCAGGTTCGCGACCTGGGGGGAACCTCCCACAGTCTTCGGCGTAAGTTGGCCGATCCGATCCTGCATCCGCTCCGCGATCAGCTCAACATTCCGATAGCGTTGCTCCCGAGAAAAGGCGACGAGACTATTAATCTTCGTCGTTAGAACTTTAAGTGCGTCCGAGGGATCGGACATTCCGGAAGTGTTATTGATCAGTCGAATAAAGGTTCTGACACCGAGGGAGAGATCCTCGGAGGCCTTAACCTCGAGGAGTTCCTCGGTCTCGGCGATCTTCTCCGAGAGTTCACGCATTTTATCATTGGCCTTATCCGACTCTGCCCAGGAGAGGAGCTTCCCCAACTTCTCGAAGCTCATATCTTTTTTCAGATGGTCTACCAGGGAATTGAACCGAATGACCCGGTCCTCTTCAGTGCTTTGAAGATGATTGAGCCGAAGTGCGAAGATGGTTGAGCCGATGGCAAGACCGACACCGATGAGAAAGATTCCGTGAATCACCCACTGGCCACGATTAAAGGTTTTTTTCCAATCCATTGAAGTCACCCTTTTGAGTCTTTTCGAATAGTTAATTGTCCGACAGATCGAATGGGATTGGATAGCCCTCAGAGCGAACTTTTTAAATCAAATCAAAACGATCAGGTTATTGTGTCTGAGCGCTAATTTGGTTCAATTCGTCGCAGAGCTGTAAAAAATCTATACATACGAACAGTTGAAGTGACGAAAAAATGGAAAGTCACCGAGGTAGGTACCATCGAATGTGTTTTACACCTTGGCATGGAGATTGAACAGTCTCAGGGCAAGTCGATACACAAAGGAGTTTCTGTGAAATTGATATCAACGTTGTTTTTGTCCCTGATCACCATGAGCGCTGTAGCTGAGCCAATACAGTCACCGACAACGGTAACTCTCAAAACAACCAGCGACCAGGTCGTTGAAGTAAGTCTAGCTGAAGTGAGGGAAGGCTTTCGTGCTGAACTCATGAAGAAAAATATCCATGCGGAAATAGACATTCGCTCAGATGGAAGCGTGGTTTATTCTAAACCTTATATCGCTTGGAATGATGAAAGGATCTATTTCGATTTTGAGATTGAGAATTTTAATCCCTTTTGCCTCCTGATGGGACACCCCCGAATGTCTGCAGGACATAGAGTGAAGCGTGGACGATGGTCAGGCAAAAAAATTAAAGTTTATCGGCTGGATAATAGTTCGCTTAACCTTGGTTTATTTGAAACTGAGGGGTCCCATTACATCAAGCAGATTCGTTGCTATAAATAGCCTTAAGCGTCATCCTCCGTCTGCCAGGACGGGGGATGACTCAATGCTTGCATAAGCGGAATAATTTGATACGACCTAGCCAGCGAGGTCTTCGTAAGACTCGAACTGGTTCCGGAGCTTCGCCTTTAGCTTCAGGATCGCCTGCGTATGGAGCTGAGACACTCGGGACTCAGTCACGTCGAGGACCTGTCCGATTTCCTTTAAGTTCAAATCTTCAAAATAGTAAAGCGAGAGAACCAGTCGCTGCTTTTCAGGAAGGGTCTTAATGCCGTCCTTGATGATTTCCTGTGAGCGCTTGTAGCCCACGGCCGTCTGAGGATTTGCTCCCCGAGAAGTCTCCATCAGGGAGATCATGAGCTTCTTGTCGCCCTTGCTCATCGCTGCCGCATCCTCGATGTTCATGAGGGAGACGGACTTGGACTTATTGATAAGCTCGTGGAACTCATCCATCGAGCACTTCAGGTGCTCGCACATTTCTTCGTCGGAGGCGGACCGACCGAGGTCTTTCTCGAGCTGAGCATAAGCCTTTTCGACGACCTTGGCCTTCTCTCTGACGGAGCGTGGAACCCAGTCCTGTGAACGGAGTTCATCCAGGATGGCGCCACGGATTCGGAACTCAGCATAGGTCTTAAACTTGTTATCACGAGTGGGGTCAAACTTTTCAATGGCGTCCATCAAACCAATCACTCCGCAGGAGATCATGTCGTCGAGTTCGATATTAGGAGGAAGCCGTGAGGAGATCTTCTGAGCAATGTAGCGAACCAAAGGTGCGTACTCGAGAATGATCTCATCCTTAACCTTAGGGTCAACGGTCGAGCGGTAGTCTTTGAGGTTCTTAAGTTTCGTCGTGAGTGATGACATGGGTGCTCTCCTGCGTTTCCGGTTAATGGGCCTCGTGCTCATAGGTCCGGGGACGTACGCCAGTTGATGGCGAAGTCCGGGGACCTCCGGCTTTTTCGGTGAACCCCGTTAAAAGTTTAACAAAGTTTTGGTTGAACTCATTGGGTGTCTCAGAGAGGAAAAAAGTATCAAAACTTTCGGCGGAGACGTTAAAACGCTGGACTCCCCCGAGGATGTGAGTCCGGACACGGAGGAAGTTCTCGATCGTTTCACTCAGAGTCATGACCACTTTTTGGAACTGCTTCTCAGTCTGGTACATGTTCACCAGAAGATGGTTCTCAGTGATCCCGAAGCGCGTCGCGAGGAGTTTCACTAGGGAGTAAGAATCAGTGATAGACGACTTATCAGGAGTGACCACAATCCAGCGGTGATCGCAGTAGGCATTGAGAGTCAATGCCTCCCGGGCCACACCAGCAGGACAGTCAAGGAGAATAAAATCATACTCATTCTCATGGGAGGAAATAATGTCAACGATGATCTCATCGAAGTTGAGCTGTGACTCAAAGACGGCAACCGAGCCATTGCAGGCCGGAAGGAGGTGAAAATTTCCTCGCTTCTGCAGGCACTCGTCGAAGGTCGCTTCACCGGAGAGGATCTTTTCAAACTTATTTTCCAGCGGCAGACCAAGTTTGATCGCGGTATTGGAAAGATTCGAATCACAGTCGATGAGAAGTGTTCGATGGCCAGCGGCGGCCAGTTCCTGAGCGGCCTTAAGAGCAATCGAAGTCTTTCCAACACCACCCTTACCACCGGTAACGGAAATCTTGGTGCAGACTCGAGCATCATCTACCAGGGGGCCGGTAGAACTGAATGATTGAAGCCATTCACTTGTCTTGTGCATAAACCTCCTGTTAGGTGCACGAAGAACCTCTAGCGCTGTCCTGACATCCTGTCGGGGACGGTAGCCTAGAGGTTAGCTAACTTAGAACTGAAAGAGCCCGGCCATGAGCCTCTCAGCGGTCGCACCTTCGATGTCATCGGGGACCACTGGTCCGGTTCCGAAAAACTTCAACGGGAGCTTATTGTGGGCCCTGTGAACATTGAAGAGGGCCCCAAAGTTCATGCAGAGATCCACATGAGAAATGATAACACCGTCTACGACGTCTTTGTAACGGGCAATGATTTTCCGGTTATAAAGTTCAGAGTGAATCGCAGAAAGTGTGCACAGGATTTCGACGTGCCCGAGGCCACGCTTGAGAGTCTCGATAAATTTCTTTGTTTCGTCGGTGTTCCGGGTATTTAGCCTGACATCGACCAGAACGGATCGACCGGCCTCAGTTGCCTTACGGCAAAGGCCGACAACTTCTGCAAAATTCTGAACCTTCTCGACCTTAATCCCAAAAACCTGGGCAGCGAAATCCGTCGACCCATAGGTTTGAGCATCCTGGGAGAAGTGAATCAGAACGACATCCTTTTTCAGCACAGCGATCTTCGTTCCCATGGTCGACTGACCCGATGCTGCTTCCGAGATCAGAACGGTCACGACAGGGTCACCGGACTCCACCTTCGCAAAGAGTGGGATGGCCGTGTTGATAGAACTCGCCATTTCCTGAAGAGCAAACTCAAAGATGACGTCCGGATTCTCCAGGTCGTCTTTCGAGAGCTGGTAGTTGGCCTTCTTGATGAGCTCAAGGATATGGACCTCGTCGACATCAAGAGTCTTGAGCGTCGTCCGGAGTTGATAGATCCCTTTCGCCTCGTTCAGATGCTTCTGATTAAACTGGTAGTTCTGCGACATCTCAAGAAGCTTCTGTTCAAGAAGCTCGAGCTTATGCTGAGTCGTACGGAGCTCCTGCCGAAGTTCACTGTAGGCCTCCCGGCCCACAGACGCCGAAGATTCTCTTGGCGGCTCTCGAAGGGACGGCTCCCTTAGCAAAGGTTCACGAACCGGAGAGCGGGACGTTTCAACCCCCTCTTCCTCAACCTCTCGTCGGGGGACCCGACCGCGGCGAGGGGTAACTTCCTCCCGCGCCGGAGGCTCGGCGTACTTTCCCCTTGAGGCAACAGACCTCTTAGGCAAGTCTTCAGCAGAGTCAACGTCAAGGCCCCCTTCTTCACCATCAGTGAGGAAATCGTCGAGGCTATTTTTAATGAGAGATGAGGTTTTGTTCGTTATATCGGAGAGACCTGCGGACCCCTTCGCAAGGGTATTTACGACTCGGTTCAGACCGATGGTACCATAGCCCGCGCCAGCGTTGGCCTCGTTACCGTTGTATTTGGTAATGGTATCTTTGATCACACTCGCAGGCTTTTGATAGAATGCTTCTTTCTGTTCGTTGTTCAAGACTTTATCCACCTTTGCCTTCTTCTCGTAGCTTTTCTCCGAGATGGCCGCTGTGATCTCGATGCGCTTCTTTTTGAAGGCGCCCTTTAAACCATTGTTCGTGACCGTCTTAAGGATGATCGCGTCAGGACCCAGCTCAACTTTGACCGCCTTGAGGGCCTCTTCCAGAGTGTCAGCTTCGAACTTCTTGACGAACATCTACTTATAACCTCACGGTTCCGAGAGATCGTATGTTAACTTCGGGACTTAGCTCATTATGACTCACGACTATCATGTTGGGAATGAATTTTTCCGTGAGCCGTTTGAAGTGCCGACGGATCACAGGCGAACATAGGATGACCATTTTCTCACCCTGCGATGTCGCCTCTTCAATCTTTTCATTCAACGATGCCAGAATGGTCTGTGTGACCTTGGGATCAAGGTTCAGCTGGGAGCCATGGTCTGTGCTAATAATCGCCCGGGCGACGGCCTCTTCAAGGCCCCGGTCAAGCGTAAAGAGAGGAACGTCCCCGGAAGAGCCTTTGATACGCTCAGTGATCGTCCGGTACAGTGCCTGGCGAACGTACTCAGTGAGGGCTTCCGGATCTTTGGTGCCAAGACCATGCTCCGCCAGGGTCTCAAGAATAGTCCGGAGATCCCGGATGGAAACTCCTTCACGCAAAAGACTCTGAAGGACTTTTAGTACGGTCCCAAGAGGGGTGATGTCCGGGACAAGATCGGAGACAATTTTCGGGTTGTCTTCCTTGAAATTATCAAGCAGCTTTGACAGCTCCTGACGACCTAGGAGCTCCGAGAGGTTGGCCTTAAGAACTTCCGTGAGGTGGGTCGCCACAATGGTCGAGAGATCCACAACGGTGTAGCCGTTATACTGTGCTTCGTCCTTCCGATCGTCGGTGATCCAGAGAGCTGGCAAGCCGAAGACCGGCTCTTTAGTATCGATTCCATCCATCTGCTCGATGACTGTTCCCGGGTCCATGGCCATCATATGATCTGGAAGAAGTTCACCCCGGGCAATCTCAATCCCTTTAAGCTTAATCGAGTAGCCACCGGGCTTGAGTTCGAGGTTATCCTTGATTCGAACCGATGGAATAATAATCCCCCAGTCCATGGCAAATTGCTTTCTAATGTGCGAGATCCGTTCCAGAAGGTCGCCGTTCTGTTCGGCATCAACGATGCTCACGATGCCGTAACCAACCTCAAGCTGGACCAGCTCTACAGGTAAGAGCGATTCGAGGGTCTCGGTCTTCGTCTTCGTGTCCTGAACGGCGTTCGTCACAGCCGCAGCAGCTGCGAGCTCTTTATTACGTTCAATTTTAAATCCCGCGAAGGCAATGACACCGCTGATGGTAAGGAAAGGGAGGGCCGGAAAACCAGGAATAAGACCGAAGATACCAATCGCTCCCGCCGTAAGATAAAACGCCTTCGGATGCGCCGAAAATTCTTTATTCACTTGGTTCCCCAGAGCTTCGGAACCGGAGTTTCGGGTCGTGATAATACCGGCAGCAGTCGAGATGATGAGGGCCGGTATCTGAGCGATGAGCCCGTCACCCACTGTCAGGAGGGTGAAGATCCGGGCGGCGTCGGCGAAGTTCATATCTTGCTGAGCGACACCAACGATAATGCCACCAATGATGTTGATAGCGGTAATCAAAATACCTGCAATAGCATCTCCCCGGACGAATTTCGAAGCACCGTCCATGGAACCGTAAAAGTCCGCTTCCTGAGCGACCTCAGCACGGCGGCGCTTCGCCTCTTTTTCGTCGATGAGCCCTGCGTTTAGATCGGCGTCAATCGCCATCTGCTTACCGGGCATTGCATCGAGAGTGAACCGAGCACTTACTTCAGCGACTCGGCCCGCACCTTTGGTGATAACGATAAAGTTAATCACCACCAGAATCAAAAATATAATAATACCGACAGCATAGTTACCACCGACCACAAACTCACCGAAGGCTTCAATGATGTGGCCTGCGGCCTTAGTTCCCTCATCCGCACCGTTGAGAAGAATATTCCGTGTCGAGGCTACGTTAAGCGAGAGTCTTAGGAGTGTCGTGATCAAAAGGATCGACGGGAAAGTGGAGAAATCCAAAGGCTTCTTCGCATAAACAGAGAGAAGGAGGATGGCAATTGAGATAGCGATGGAAAGTGCAAGGAAGAGATCGAGAATCGCCGGAGGAAGCGGGACGACCATCACTCCAAGAGTGACGATGAGGCCGATAGCGACCGCGAGTTCCGAGTTTTGAGAGAAAAACTTGAGCCGCGAGAAAATTCCGTCCATGGTTCCCCTACTTCCGGACCCATCCTGGGTCCGTTGCTAAAACTCTACTTCAATGCCTTCTGTCTGCGCCGTAGCTTGTAGACGAAAGCGAGGATTTCGGCGACTGCTTTGTAAAGCGTTCGCGGTACTCCGTGCCCAACTTTAACCGTCTTATAGAGCGTCCGCGCAAGCATGATGTTCTCAACGATTGGTATATCATTTTCCTTCGCTATCTCCCTGATCCGAAGTGCTAAATGGTCGGCACCTTTTGCCGTCACTGACGGCGCCACCATAGTCGCCCCGTCATACTTTAAGGCTACACTAATATGCGTCGGATTTGTAACAATAACGTCGGCCTTCTTGACGTCATCCATCATCCGTTTCTGCGCCATCTGCCGCTGAATCTGACGGATCCGATTTTTGATCTCTGGGTTACCATCACGCTCTTTGGCCTCTTCCTTCGCCTCTTGCTTGGTCATCTTCATTTTCTGAAGGTAGGACCACTTCTCCCAAGCAAAGTCGGCCAGGGCAATTACACCCAGACCCAGAAGAATGGAGAAGCCGAGTTTCACCATCAAATACTTCCCAAAGGCGAGAGAGGCGCCGGCCTCGGCATAGAGAAAGCCCAAAAAGGAACCGATATTGTCGCGCATGACAGAATAGGTTATGAGGCACACGACGAGGATCTTGAAGCAGCCCTTAATCGCCTCAACAATGGCCTTCTTTGAAATGAGGCGACTGAAACCTTTAATCGGATTAATCCTGTCGATATCAATAGTCAAAATATCCGGGGAGTAAAGAAAACCGATCTGGACGAACTGAGCGAAGAAGCCCAGACAGATAGACGCTCCGAATGAAGGACCGACACATTTAACAAGGGTCCAGGTGGTATGAGTAATAACCTCTTGGATTTTCTCCTTAGAGTAGGCTTCACGAAAGTTCTGCAGGTAGATCCAATCAATGTATTCGACAAAAGTCTCGTAGATGAAGACACCGCAAAGGATAAACGTTAAAAGAGATCCCGAAAGGAGAAGAACTGAGGCAAGCTCCTTGGAACTTGCCACGTCACCTTTCTTCCGGGCCTCGTCGATCCTGTGCTGGGAAGCCTCTTCGGTTTTTTCGTCGTCATTCTCTTCGGCCATGGACGTCCTGTCTGCGGCTTTTCGTTAAGGTGCTAGGTACTGGAACCAAGCGCCAAGGTTTTCTACATAAAGATCGAAGCTCACCTGAAAAAACTCTTCCGCTATTCCAAGAAATAGGAGGAGCCCGAAGCCGATGTTAACTACGAAGCTAACCATCAGCACGTTCATCTGGGGTACGGTCCTGGCAACAATTCCCATGACTAAATTCATCAGAAGATTCGCAAAAACAAGGGGGCCTGCCAGGAGAACCGCTCCACTGAACGCCGACTTAAAGAATAGCACGAAAAACTCCGGCGATTTGAGCATTTTGTCAGCGTTTAAAAAGTTTACCGACGTGAAAGATTGGAAGACTCCTTTAAACATCGGAACCAATGCACCTGACGAGAGAATCATCATCAAGATGGTCCACTCGACGATACGCTCGAAGGGACCAACCTGCTGGCCCTGACCTGGATCGAAGTAACTTACGGAGTTAAATCCGATCTGCTGGGTCAAAATGCTACCAGTCGCCACGAAAAGACTCATGATGCTCTTAACCAGAAAGCCAATGACCAGCCCCGCAGAAACGTGGAACATGGTAAGAATCCATATATTCTCTACTCCTACCAGACGAATCTCTGCGACAAGAATTTCTGTCAGGGGTGGGAAGAAAGCGTAGGTCACAAGGAAGGACGCAAGAATCTTAACAACGTTGGGAACTGCAATACTGTCGAAAAGAGGCAGTTGGGTCATGACTGCGGACCAGCGGGCAAAACAGAGCCAGAAGGCCAGGAAGACAGTCTGATCGGCGATGGTTAAATTCATCTAGCGCCTGATCAGCTCCGGAATGCTGGTGATGAGGTCTTGAGTGTATGTCACCATGGTTTCCATCATCCATGGGCTAAAGATGACGAGGGCGGCAACGATCACGAGGATCTTTGGAATAAAAGAGAGTGTCTGCTCGTTGATCTGAGTCACGGCCTGAAAAATCGACACCAGAACACCGACCACGAGGGCCCCGATGAGCATAGGCGCCGACAGCATGAGCGCCACCTTGATGGCCTGGTTCACCACTTCTACCGCAAACTCGTTTTCCATGGTAACTCCTTACTACGTATTGAAAGACCGGAGAATGGCGCCAGTTACTAACTGCCATCCATCGACGAGAACAAACAGCAGAAGCTTAAACGGCATCGAAACAAGCATCGGCGGGAGCATCATCATCCCCATGGCCATCAAGACAGACGCTACAACCATATCCAGGACAATAAAGGGGATATAAAGGAGAAAGCCGATTTGAAATGCCGTTTTTAGCTCAGAAATAATGAAAGCAGGGATCAAGTAATGGGTCGGAACCGCCTTGATATCGGCCGGAGCTGAAGCGTTGGTAACATCGTAAAAGAGACCAATGTCAGCTTTCCGGACATGCTTTTCCATAAATCCACGAAGATCTTTCTCGAGACCGGCGAGCGCTTGTGTGCCGTCGATCTTCTTGGCCTGGTACGGTTTAAGAGAATTTTCATAGATCGAGGTACCCGTTGGCATCATGACAAACACCGAGAGGAAAAGAGCAAATCCGATAAGAAGCTGGTTCGGAGGCATATTCTGCGTCCCCAGTGCTTGCCGCATAAAGGATAAGACAACCACAATCCGGGTAAACGAAGTACAGAGGATAATAATCGCTGGAGCAAGAGTGAGAATAGTGAAGAGGAGCAGGACTTCGAGCGTATCTACAAGGTTTGTGCCAGACCCGAAGTTAACCGAAACCCCAGGGAGATTCGTCTGCTGGGCCACTGCGGGGAGAGCAGAGAGAAGGAAAATAGCAGTGACAAAGAGCTTCTTCATCAGTTGAACTCGATGGGCTTGAGCTTCTTCGCTTTCTTCTTTAATTCGTCAGAAAATTTTACAATATCTTTGGCAGTCAGTGCCTGGATCCCGCGCTCCTCAGGGAGTGGTGATGAATCGGTAATGTTCTCCTTGAGTTTCAGCGACGGGGCCTCAGTGTCAGCTTCCGCCACTCCCAGGTTGAGGTCAAAATTCGTCCCTGTGACGAGCTTTTCACCCTCCTTAATGAGGCCCGATGTATCCGTCATCTCAGAGAGAAACTGAAGCCCAGTCTCGGAGTTGGAGATAAGAAAGATCTGCTTGTGGGCCTTAACTACAAGGAGCGCCCGCTTCGGGGCGACATAGGTCGTGGAAAGGACCTGGATGAGTTGGGTGTTATTTAAAAACCCGAGTTTTCCCTTGTTAAAGACTCCGCGTTTAAGGAGCTGAACCACGCCGTAAAACAGGCCAAGCACAAGAGCGAGAAAGATGCCAAACTTAGCAGCATAGCCAGCAAACGAGAACGAGTCCGCTCCAGTCCGTGGATGAGTTGTAGTCGTCGACGGGGTCGTGGCGGGAGCGGCTGCTCGAGTTCTGACAACATCCCGCTGCTCTTCAGCGGCGGTTTTTAGCTTTCTTTTCGGCTCGATCTTTAACGCCGTCTTCGCAGAGTCATCTTGAATGAGCTTATTGAGATAGTCTTCGTTGAGTGCTTCTTTCCGGACCGTCGCCTCAACTTTGGCGAGGACCTTATTCTCAGACTTGGTCGCAGGAGATGCCATAGGTGCGGATGCCTGCTCTACACTCTTCATTCCGCGGGGAAAGATAACCTCGATGTTGCGGCCTTTCCACCCAAGGTCGACACCGGACTGATTGACTTCATACGGAAGTATCGCCCTAACGATCGCCTTGCCGTTTAGGACATTGGCCGAAAGCCTGGCGCCATTGACGGTTTTTGTAATCGCCTCAAAGGGCTCAGCACCCGAGAGCGTGATCTCGATTGAGTTTCCGAAGACCCGAATGTCAGGCTGCTCGCCGGAGCGTCCTTCGAGTGCCACATTGACATAGCCGTGGGGGCCATTAACGGCGAGGTCGACAGCAGTCACTTTGACACCGGCAGTGGCGCTTAATGATGCCAGCGCGATGAGGCCTAAGGTTGTGAGTTTTGAGATCATAGCGATTATCCTTCCTGGTCTATGCGGAAATCCCACAGTTTACTTAAGCGTCTCGATCCGTTCGAGAGGGCTAATGATATCGGTGAGACGGATCCCGAACTTCTCGTTCACCACCACCACCTCACCTCTTGCAACCAGCTTGCCATTGACAAGAACCTCAAGTGGCTCTCCTGCGAGTTTATCTAGTTCCAGAACAGATCCCTGGCCTAGCTGAAGCAGGTCCTTAATGATGACCTTGGCCCGCCCCAATTCGACACTTACTTTCAGCGGAATATCGAGGATAAAGTCGAGGTTCTGGACTTTGAGTTTATTGAGACTATCGTCCCCTGACTTTATCTGATCCGCGAGTTCGCGAATCGCATCTCTATTGTTTTCCATTTCTGCGCTGGCCATAGGTGATGTTTCCTTTTATGTGATACGACGGGTGACTTGCACCGCGCGATTTCCCTTATATACCCCAATAAGACACTTGAGTTTTTTCGCGTCCTCAATTTCTAGATCAAGTTCGCCAGAGACTTCTTGCGACAAAGGGATAATATCACCTGGCTGTAGACCGATAAGATCCCCGATGGTCATCTCAGTTTCCCCAAGCTTAACGATCGCCGTCGCTTCAGCGTGATGGACGTGCTCCTGCATGGAACGCGTCCAGAGAGTATCGACCACATCATTGTCAGTCTGAAAACTGGATGAGAGCTTTTGCTTGATTGGCTCGATTGTGGAGTAGGGAATAACAACCATGATCGTGCCCGAGGCCGACTCGAACTCGACTTCGAAAGTCGTTGTGATAATAACATCCGAAGGGGGGACAACACCGACGAACTGAGGATTAATCTCCGTTCGGACATATTGAGCATCGATCTTGTGAACAGGCGACCAGGCCTCTTCGAGATCGCTGATGGCCATATCCATCACCCGGCGCATGAACGAGAGTTCAATCGAGGTGAATTCCTTACCTTCAATTTTCGTAAATGGACGGTCGGTTCCGCCGAAATAGGAATCGATGATCGCGTAAGCAAGTTTGGACTCGAACACAATAAGGGCCGGGCCTCTGAGCTCGTTAAAGCGCATAATACACATACACGAGGGAATAGGCAGCGTATTGACGAACTCTCCGAACTTCAGGAGATCTGTAGAAATCATGGAGATGGTCGAAATCTTCCGGAGACTATTCGATAGGGAGACTCGGAACTGCCGGATAAACCGCTCGTAGATGATTTCGAGGATGGGCATTCGCCCGCGGATGACTCGATCCTGATTGGTAAGATCATAGGGCTGGATGTTCGCATCACTCTCTTCGACGTCACCGAACCCGTCGCTGGCACCGTCTTCTGCACCGCTATCACCGTCATCGTTGACAGCATTAAGGAGTGCGTCTACTTCGTCTTGGCTCAAAACCTGGGCCATGTGTCTCCCCTCCTGGGATCGGAACTAGCGAGCGTCCTGCTCGTTAGTTTATCTGAAAACTA
The DNA here is from genome assembly GCA_027487685.1 of Pseudomonadota bacterium. Taxonomy (GTDB): domain Bacteria; phylum Bdellovibrionota; class Bacteriovoracia; order Bacteriovoracales; family Bacteriovoracaceae; genus Peredibacter. Next base: position 29,290 of record JAIYDC010000046.1, read on the forward strand.
ATGTAGTAAATATCCTCTACCCGGCCATCGACTAAAAATGAGTTGATAGCGTTCTTGATCTCTTCCTTTAAAAAGCTCTTGCCCTCCTTCTTCAGGAGGTCGTCAGCACGTTTGGTATTCAGAACACTGATGATGGTATCTCGAATCTGTGGCTTGCGGGCCTCAAACTCAGGTGCCTTTGCATCATCACTCATCTTAAGAACGGCGTCGAGACGAACGTAGCGCCTAGGCCCCTCACCTTGGGCGAGATTGACGGTGAAGCTGTCGAGTGAGAGCAGATTCTCCTTCTTCACGACTTCAGCAGTCTTTTGTTCCCCCTTAGCATCAGCAGAGGCTTCAGATGGTGAGTCTTTCTCTTTCAGGAGCTGCGTCAGGTCTGGGCGATTCGCCTCAAGCTCCATGAACCTCCACTGGAAGAATGCAACGGTCCCCATCGCTAAGATGTTGACGATCATAAGCAGCATGAGCAGTGGGTTTTTACCGGAGCTCGCTGGCGACTCTTGTACCGGTCCTGGTTTATTTTCTTCGGCCATGATTACCTTTCTCGAAAAGGGACCCAATCCTTGGGTCTTGTCAAAATTATAACTTCCCTCGGGATACGAAGCAAGGATCGACCATTGGGCGAGGTAGTTTTTGCCGTTACTACCTAGAAGCCGTCAGGGCCTTGACCTTCCGGCAATTTTTGCCGCATGTTCTGGCGCCCAAAAAATAAAAAACCCCGGACTTCGCCGGGGCTTTAGATCTAAGTCATTCAATTTGAAACTAGAGTGAGAGTTTTCCGCGCTTCTTAAGCTCCTCAATAAGACCTTCGAAGTGAGCTGTAGGATAGGCCCCTTTCACAGGGATTCCGTTAAGAAGGAAGCCAGGAGTCCCCTGGAAGCCGTACTTTGCCGCCTCGGCCATGTCTTCATCAATTCGCTTTTGTACGACTTCAGACTTTACGTCCTTGGCAAGACGAGTCATGTCGACTTTGAGGTCTTTCGCGATGGCCTTAAGGAAAGCTTCACCGTTTTGAAGTTTACGCTGGTCCTTGTAGACCTGATCATGAAATTCCCATGCCTTCTCTGGACTTTGGAGACGGATGGCCTCGTAGTACTGAGATGCTGGCATGGCCTGAGGATGAAAGCTCAAAGGAAGGTGCTTATAAACGAAGCGGATCTTTCCGTCGTATTTCTGCATCAGCTCCATCACAGTGGCAAAACCACGGGAACAGAAAGGGCATTCAAAGTCCGAGTACTCGACAAGTGTAATCGGCGCGTTTTTATTACCCCGGTAAGACTCGTCGGCACGAAGCTGTGGCTCAAGCGGCTTGTTAAACGACTCTTCAAGAGCTTTCTTTTCATCTTCTTCACGGCGCTTTCCTTCACCCTCCTGGGCGATCTTAACGGCGTTATTGAGAGCATCGATGAACTTCGAAGGGTTCGCCTCGATCGCTTCCGTGATGATGTCCGGATTTTCCTTAAGCATTTTTTTGAGGTCATCTTTCGACGTGGTACATGCAGTTGCCATAACGAGCGTACCTGCAAGAACGAGCATTCTTTTCATGTCTATCCTTTTATAGGTGAACGGTTTCCATTAATAAACTATCACAAACTTCTAATTCTTGGACTGCTCTTTGCCAAAAATATTTTGAATGTGGTCAAGGTACTTATTGAGCTTTCGCGTGTAATCACGAAGGTAGGTATGGCCGACCAGGTGTACCCGACTTGTATAGTTGCCTTTCATAAAGGACCGCATCGTCGAGAATATCCCGAATGCCGCTCCAGAGACTTTTGCATAGAGATGGAGCCCCAGGAGCGTGTAAGAAAATGCTATCAGCACCACTGTGAGTATGACGATGTCATCGAGGATGAAGAACTGTTCGCTAAAGTAGCGGGTGACCGATGCCTGATTCTTCAGTGTCTTGGTAGCAAGCTCAACCATAGACTCGTAAACCGCAGACGTATTTTCGATAATAAATACAGAACTCGAAATTGATATGATGATGAGAAGGATTCCAAAGTGAAGCATAAAGATCCGGTCAAAAACCGGCTTATGAATCTTTAAATACTGAGGCGGGATGCTGTTCGAAGCAATTTCTCCCTTTCTCCGGGACTCCCGAAGATACTCGAAGAAAAACTCCGAGAATCTTGTGAGGAGGTTGTAAGTACTAAACTCTTCAACTTTATAGATGGCGTTCGGATTATCCAGAACTGCTTCAGAGTATTCACCGATAACCCGGAATGGCCTCAAGATAAGCCAGCCGACGTAGAAGCCGATGAAAAAAAGAAAAACATGGAAAGCAAAGAGTAAAGGGACGTTATCCAATGCTTCACCAATGATGAGATCGAGAAATTGACCCTCTGCCATCGCCGGGAAGCCATGAGCGCGGAAAAACGTGTGGTTAAGTCTCATCACTTGAAGTAGAAACCAATAGATAAAAACAGTGACCAGGAATGAGATCCCGGAAACCTTGAGGCCGGTCGCGAGGAGAAACCGACTGTCCTCGGTTTTAAACACGCGCTTAAGTTCTGAGATTGGAGACTTTATAAAATTTTTCATAGTCTTATTCTATTTTATTTCTAAGCCTTTAGAACTAGGCAGTTTAAGCCACTAGATCCAAGAACTTCGATCAACTACCAAAAAAAACACTAAAGTCAAAAGTGCCATCGAACCGATAGGACCACAGAATCGTCTGAGACGAAGGAGTCTTAAATGAAATCCCTGGGCCATGCCCTCTTACATCTCACTCTCCTCACAGTGCTTTTCGCCTGCGGGAAAGACAACGAATCTGGAAAGAAGAGTAACCAATACAACTCATCCAACCCACTCAGTGTTAATTCGCCCTACAGCTATGGCGGAATGAGTGTTAACCAGGTTATGCAGCAGAATCCGTGCCGAAGCGGCTTTGCCGGGAACCCGGGGTTTGCGAATCAAAACTACAATGGTCAGCGGATTCCATACTCGGTACCTTTAACTAACTTTCAAACCGTAGTTCCTCCTAATGACATCTATGTGGGAGTTTCGAGTTACGGGGATGTAGGAGTTATAGTGGGCCAAAATGTAGGTCAGCCTCCTCTCTTCGTTGGCTATATGTGTCCTCGCTCGTTTGCTCAGCAAGGTCTTATCGGTCCCTTCGACGTGTCCATCGGCGCCTACTCAAACTGCCTGTTTAAGCCCATCGTTCGAGCTACGGTGACCTTCCCTGGTGGCGGATCCGCTGGCTTCCGGATGATGGACTACGGAAGTTCAGCGAACGCGAAGTTCAGCTTCTGCCGCTAGTTCCAGCATCATGAATTGAACCGAATAGGGACCTTTACGGGTCCCTTTTTATTTCTGGGTCTTGATAAACTGGAGTACACCAGCTGAGATCGAGCGGGCGAGATCGTCAAGGTAGCGCTCCTGATTCATCTTTTGAAGCTCATTCCGGTTGGAGACGAAGCCGGCCTCAATCAGTAACCCAGGACGCTTCGATAGTGCGAGAACATAGAAGAGACCAGACTTCACACCTCGGTCAGTGACCTTATGTGAGGCGATTGTTGGACGGACACTATCGTGAACCGCACGGGCCAACTGCTTTGAATGGGTCACCGTTTGTTGCACCACCAGATCAACGAGAATCTGGTTCACAATAAGTTCCTCCCCCTTGAGGTTGAGGTTCTCAGCACGCTCGACCTTATTCGCTGCAACGTTTGAACTGTTGTCGAGGTAATAAATCTCAAATCCATGGCTAGCAGGATTAGTCGACGAGTTAAAGTGAATCGAAAGGAAAAGATCCGCTTTCACAATGTCGGCCAGGTCCGCACGCTCCTGAAGGCTAACAGCGCGGTCAAGACTCCGGGTCAGGTACGCCGTTGTGCTCTTCCCTAGGTAGTCCTTGACCTTGGTAGCAAGTCGAAGGGAGAGGTCCTTCTCGAATACAGGCCCCTTCTTCTTAGGTTCGAGATGCCCGACGGCTCCACACTCTTCACCACCGTGACCAGGGTCTATGAGCACGACTTTTGCAGCGGCGCCAAGGGACATAAGAAGCAGAAGAATCGCACTTAAGACATGCATGGCTAGTAGGCTTTTTTCAGCTTGTGACGGGGGAAGTAGTAGGACAGGATCTGACGGTAATCATAACCACGCTTGGCAAGTTCCAACGCACCTAACTGGCAGAGGCCCACTCCGTGCCCATTGCCAGCACCATGGATGAAAAACTCGTTATTCTTCGCCGTCATGATGAAGTTGTTAGACGGAAGGGTCTCTCGGCCGGCGAAGCTTCGGAGGTAAGACTTTTTAATGATGTGCAACCGATCACCAACGTACATCCGGAGTTCGGAGTTATGGAGCGAATCAGGCATGAGCCTGACATCAGTACCAGAGGTCTCGTCGGCGTAGTAGCGACGAAGCACCTGATCGACCATCGACGTGAGCTTCTGACCTTTTAGCCGGTGGCGCCAATCTTTCATTCCGGTCTTGCCACAGAAGGTGCAGTTGACTGATCGGTAGCCTTCCTCGACACCACCCCAGACCTGATCAGGCCTTAAAGTCTTTCCTCCACACTTGGCATGAAAGAAGGCCGGGGCGACACGGCCTGAGGGCCCCATCAGGATCTCTCCTTCAGTTTCTCGCGCGGCCTGGAGCGTATTCGGAGTCACGTCACGAACCGTTCCCGAAACCTGATCCTTCTCAGAGGACTCGAGGTGATAAAGTCTGTCATCGCTGTCGATCCCCATCCCTTTTTTAATCCGGTCAAAGGCGTAGGTCCTCGCGGCCACGGCCTGGGCCTTTAGCGCTTCGACGGGCCAGGTACCATTCATTTCCTTTGCAAGGAGCGTCGTAAGGTACGCTTCCATAGGCACTAGATTCACAAGATCACAGCTTTCCTTGCCAGGGTTGGTTAGGAGCTGCAGCTCACCTTTGTACTTTTGATCTCCCCAGGAAATTAAGCCTGTCGGCGAGCTGAGTGAGGCCACAAGGAGTGGGCCCCGAGGGAAAGTCTGTCGCCTCGCCCCGCGGGAAGGAGCGCAGTTAAAGGAAATTCGCTTTTTGCCCTGGTATTGTTCGGACCGGTTCTGGGTGTGGATCCTCTTTTGGAGGTCGATTCCCTCAACGATGATGTTCTTAAGAGACTTAGCGATGAGGACCTTAACATCAGGGACTGCAGCGGACGCCGTTGCTGAAACAAGCAATGAGAAGAGTAAACATCCTGTTTTCGACATTAATTCCCTTTCCGTGGAAATTAAAAAATACCCAACCTTATTTAACCACAGATCGGAAAATCTAAGGAATTTTTTTCAGGTGCTTCATGACTTTCTGCATGTCCGCCCAGGCGGTTTTCTTCATGTTCTGGTTGGTCTCGATAATGCTGGGGTGAAAGAGTGGAACAACCTGAACCATGTAGGAGTCTGCAAGTTGCCGAGGGAAGAACTGGCCATGAACCAGAGATAACCGATCAGTCGACTTCAGTATCCGAGCGGTGGCCTTTGCCCCAAGAGTCACAATGATTTCGGGCCTGTAAAAGGTCGCGAGTGCTAGGACGTCAGGAGCGAAATCTAGTTCATCTGAATCCTCTACTGGATACAAGAGAACCTCTTCCTGGGAGAGCTTCATAGCGGCGATCATGCGGCCAAAAAGCTCTGCTGTGCGCGGGGGAAAGCCGGCACGGAGTTCACTCTCAAGACCGGACTTTAATTCCAGGGCCACTTCGTTCCAAGGGCGAAACCTCTCAGATACAAATAGGACCTGAACTTTGCCTGGGGTTTTATTGCATAAGACCAGATCGGTAAGTCGGGGGTCTAATCCCAGGCCCGCGCGGAGATCAGCGGCGTTACCGTAAAAATTAGGGATCTCCAGGGGCGCTTCACTGTGCACATGGAGCTCACCACCAGGTATTTTGAGAACTAGAGTTTTTTCTTCACGAGTTTTATCAACAGCAAATCGCTCGAGAGATTCGAGAACAAGGGCCCGCTCTGAAACCTCTCCCGGAACATGACTCAAGAGGGAGGGAGCGGTTTCGGAAAGTGGGCCCCACCAAGAAGTATCGCCAAGCAGGGCAGCTCCGAAAGTCCGAGGCGCTTGCGGATGACGCAGGCCCAATAATTTTTGCTTAAATATTGCGTCCATCGATCTTTTCTAGCACAGACTGGCGCTTATTTCCTAGTTCTAAAATCTGTTAAACTCCCCGGCCGAAGCGCCGAAGAATCATGTGACCAGAGGAGAACAACATGTCGGACACGGACTTTAAATTCGAGAGTTTTGAAGAATATTTCGGCGACGCTAACCAGGTTAAAAAGACCATGGACGAATGCAAAGTCTGCGGCTCGAAGTTGCTTCTATCGCACATGCCAGACTACAAGAACCTTTTGGTTCAAGAGACTGCTCGTTGCATGGACTGTGGCTGCGGAAATCGCCGCGTGATTCATATCCTAAACTAGATCTTCTTATTGAGCCTCTTCCTCATGCAAATGCATCCATAACGCCTTTGCCTGAGGAGCTTTAATCCCAAAATAATTCATGAGATCATTGACAGTGTACACCTTGAGTTCATCCCTCGTCATAGAGAGCTGCGTGAGGATTTTTCGCTTTGTGTCCTCTCCGAGGCCTTTGATCTCGTCAAGCCAGGTCGAGAGGACGCGCTTCGACTCGGCCTTATGATGGAGCTTCCGTGAGAAACGGTGGGCCTCGTCGCGCATGGAGACAATAATTTTAAACAGCGGCGGGCACTTTGTGAGGATGTACGGATTAGTCCGACCCGGGATGACGAGTCGCTCTTCGGTGCGATCAATCTCACGGGACTGAAAGGAGCCAGAGATTTCTCGACTTTTTGCGATTCCAACGACCGGAAGGTCGATCTTAAGTTCCGCTAGCACAGCTGTCACGGTGTTCACCTGGGCCACCCCACCGTCGATCACTAGCACGTCCGGTAGGTCACCATTATCAAGTCTGCGGGTAATCACCTCACGCATCATGGCAAAATCGTTATTCCCCTCGGGTCTGGTTTCCAGGTGATAGTAGCGGTACTTTTTTTTGCTGGCCTTACCTTCTTCGTAGACGACCTGGGAAGCCGTGGGGGAGAGGCCCTGCCAGATAGCGATGTCGTAGCACTCGAGAATGCGGGGTCGTTCGCGCAGATTAAGGAGCTCTTTGAGCTTATTAAGGCCCAGGTAGACGCTGTCGGCATTAGCTATCCGAATACGCTGGGACTCCTCAGCGTGCTTTCGGCACATCTCAATCAAAGGGTAGTACGTCTTTGAATGTCCAGAGACCGCCCGTGCGTCGCCGACCAGCTTCAGCGCTTCGGCGACGTCCTTGATCTCCTCTTCTTGGAAATCCAGGACCACGAGGTCAGGAGTGAGATCTTCTTGATCCGCATAGTAGGCCAACACCTTCTGGAGGATCTCGTCAGATAGCTCTTCGATCAACTCACCTTTCACAAAGTGAAAGTTCTTCTGACCCAAGAGAAGACCTCCGCGGATCAGGTAGAGCGAGAGGTCTACCTCTTCGTTGCCATTCCAGTAGGACCAGACGTCAACGTTTTTATCGCTCTGGATACTCTCGACTTTTTGGTCGTAGCTTTTATGCAGGAACTCGTCCAGAAGAAGGATATGATCGCGGATGACCCCCGCCATTTCGAATTCTTCGGCTTCAGCGTAGGCCTGCATCTTTTCCTGAAGCCGCTGAAGGGTGCGTCTGGCACGCCCGGATCCCTGGAAGAAACCCATCGCCGCATCCAGCTCATCACTGTAGGCCTCCGGTGTTATCAGCTGGACGCAGGGGGCACTACACTGTTTCATCTGATGCAAGAGGCAGGGCGTTTTCCGAGACCGGAACTCGGTAAGGGAGCAATCTCGAAGGCCGAAGGATTTCGTGAGAATCCGGAGGATCATAGATATGTTCGACCCTGGAGGGTAGGGCCCGAAGAGCTTGACGCCTTTAGCCTTCTTAGGCCGTCGAACGTACTCAAGCCTAGGGAAGGGCTCAGTGGTGTTGACCTGTAGGTAGGGATAGCTCTTATCGTCCCGGAGTCGAATGTTGTATTTCGGAGCGTGCTCTTTAATGAGGTTATTCTCAAGAATGAAGGACTCGGCGTCGGAACGGGTTATAAAAAAGTCAAAGTCAACTACATGACTAACCATGTAATCCGTCTTGTAGCCTTTGACCGAGTTATTAAAATAAGTTGCAACCCGTGCTTTAAGCCTTTTCGCCTTCCCAACATAAATAACCCGACCATTCTTGTCCTTCATGAGGTAGCAGCCCGGACCTTGCGGCAGACTATTGGCTTTTTCCAGGAGTTCGTCGGTCTTCTTCATAGGCGAGATTACTTTACGTTAGGAGACGCAGTCGGTATAATAGATCAGATTGGCTGCTCTCTCGCTGATTCTAAATCAAAAGGAAAAATATGTCCCAGTTAACGGTAGGCAAGGATGTGCTCTCATACTGCACAAAATGTAAACTCAACCTTGGTCATACCATTGTCGCGATGAAAGATGATAAGCACATCGCTAAAGTTAAGTGCAATACCTGTAACACGATTCACGCCTATAAAGATCCATCGACTTCGTCGAAGCAAGGCAAGACCCGGACTAAGAAGACCGAGGGCGTGCCTTCAAAGGTCATCTCCGTTTCTGACCTGTGGATGGAGAAAATGGCGAAAACCAAAAACAAATCGACTCCCTACGCCATGGATGGTCGGTTCCATCAAGGTGATGTTATTGACCACTCGAAGTTCGGCCCAGGTATTGTTGAGAAAGTTGTCGATGACAAGATCGAGGTCATCTTCCGTCACGAGATTAAGACCCTAGTTCACAATAAGTAATTTCGATATCTACTTAATAAAAAAGGCCTGGAATTTTTCCAGGCCTTTTTTATTATTGTTTTTAAAAAGTCCTACCAGCCCGTGCCGAAGCCCGCACCAAAACTTGCATTGATGCCGAAGCCCGCATTAGCTGGGTGATAACCAGCTCCGCCGACGTTCCAGCCACCGCCACCGTTCCAGCCACCGCCGCTGTAACCTGCCTGGAAGGCCGAGCCTTGCTGCTGCCTCATGAAATCTATGTTAGAGGCCTGCTGACTGGCACCGAAGTCGTAACCTACTCCTCCACCGCCGTTCCAACCGCCGCCACCGCCGTTCCAACCGCCGCCACCGCCGTTCCAGCCGCCGCCACCGCCATTCCAGCCGCCGCCACCGCCGTTCCAGCCGCCGCCACCGCCGTTCCAGCCGCCGCCACCGCCATTCCAGCCGCCGCCACCGCCATTCCAGCCGCCGCCACCGCCATTCCAGCCGCCATTCCAGCCGCCATTTCCGCCACCAGCAATAGAGATTCCGTTTGCGAGTCCGATACCCCCGCCGTTTAAGCAGCCCCCGAAACCGCAGCCACCACCGTTCCAGCCGCCATTTCCGCCACCGTTCCAGCCCCCGTTCCAGCCGCCGGCCGAACCGCCAGCAATAGAGATTCCGTTAGCAAATCCACCACCGCCGTTCCAGCCCCCGCCGCCGTTCCAGCCACCACCGCCGTTCCAGCCCCCGCCGCCGTTCCAGCCCCCGTAAGGACCCATAGCGCCTGCAACAAAGCCCGGAGTAAAACCAGCCCCATAAAAGCCATTGAGGCCACCATTCTGAAGTCCCGCATGGCCACCAAGGTTAAAGCCATTACATCTCATCTGCCGTTGCTGCTCGGGTGTTAGGCCTGGAAGCTCATTTGCGGATAAGTATTGAAGATAATCTCCCTGGGAGAGCCGGCACTGCTCGAAGCCTGCTACCGCTGCACCTGCCCAAGCCTCATTCGAGCGCTCAATCGCCCGAGATTGGACGTAAGCAGATCCAAACATCGCTAGTGGCGGAGCAATTGCTCCCACAATCTCTGCAATCCCTGAAAGAGTACTTTGTCTGGCCCGACCACCGACCTGACAATTTACGCAATTGCTTGTGTCGTAGCGGCCAGAAATTTCTATATCTGCCCCACCCATACAAACGGATGGATTTGCACTTGAAGAGCAGAGGAAGCGACGGTTCGTCGTCATCCACTCCTGACAGCGCTCAATATCTCTTTGTCTAGTTGAATTACAGTAAGCTGGAAGCTGTGCCCCTGCGCCGCCGCCAGCGCCGGCCGCGACACTAACTCCTCCGCCGATCGTCACGCCGCCACCAACACCGACACCTCCACCGCCGCCAGCAGAGACACCAACGCCTCCGCCAACGCTGACACCACCGACCGCGCCACCAGCAGATCCTGATGAAGCGCCCGATGTCGTATGTACTGTCATGCCACTTGGACAATTAGTCCCCGTAACAGAAACAATTCTTCCATTCGCGTCCTTACAGACGATTGTTCCAGTTCGAACAGTGACGCCTCGTCCAAGGTCAACGCTACGGTCACCAATAATCCGACCATCACGGTCACGCGGCAGATGTTCGCGCCTAACACGATAGACACCAGGGTGCCTTAAAAGACATGATACGCAAGAAGAGCGCTCAAAGCCCTGACGGCGACCTTCCCAGAAACGCCAACCGAGTCTAGGCCTACACTCACTGTAGCAAAGGCCTCCCGGCTCGATCCTGCCCTCGCCTTCGAGCTCCTCACAGATAATTGCACCTCCGTCTCCCGAGCCTGAAGTAGAACCAGAGCTAGAACCTGAACTCGATCCAGAGTTAGAACCTGAACTTGATCCAGAGTTAGAACCTGAACTCGATCCAGAGCTAGAACCTGTAGAAGGCGTGAAATTTCCATCGATCACTGATTTCGCGATACAGACTCGCCGAGTGGCCTCTACGTTGGCCTCAGGCCCTGTGGCACCGTCCGGAATCTGGAGCCTGCCACCCTCTCCATTCGTTCGGCGGCATGTGATCTGCCGGCAATACTGACTGCCTTCTTCCACCATGTTGCCCATGCTGTACTGACCGCCTCGCGAGCGGCAGAACTCAATGGCCTGGGCGGTAAAGTCGTCGGCAAATGCTCCCGTAAGAGGGAACAGCAGACCTAGTGCAAGAGGGATAAACTTCATCATATTGTCCTACCCGATAGTAATTCTCCCACCCAAGGGAGAACGATTCCTAATCACAATGATAGCACCTGATCAGAAGCAGACTACGTTAGGCAAAATTCTCCCGATCAAGGGCAGGTCTGTGACCCACATTCGTCTAAGTATCGGAAAGAGATCGATAAAACTTTAGCCTTCGTAGCTCTAGCGCCTTCTTCAAGAATCATGTAATCTCCGGTCGTTATGGACATATTCACGAATAACCTCTTTGACTGGATCATTCTCATCTCCCTTCTGGTCGGTGCGGCCTACGCCATGAAAATCATTGGGCAAGAAAAGGTAACTTTCCGACAGGACTCGTACGAACTCCGATTCGGGGGCCTCTCTTTCATGATCGCCAATTGGTGGACCATCGTGTCTCAGACTGAATCATGCATGCGCTTTGAACGCACCGACACCCATTACGACTGGGTTGCGACCTTTACCTATTTCCCCGACCATGGTGGTAAGACTCTCCCCCAGTTGCTAGAGGACAAACTCAACCTTGAGGGAATCGAGTTTGACGAAGATGTGGTTTTCGAAACAGACTCCCGGGTTTTGTTTCGGGACACGGCCATCCAGGAATACTTCCAGGAGGTCATTCGCGTGGAAGGCAAGGGCACACAGAACGTGATCAATCGAATTTACTACGACATCTACTTCGCCCGTCCTCTCGAAGATAAAGGCTATTTCATTTTTGAGAGCTGGAGTTCGGTTCTAAGTGGATCTCTGGAGGGGCCGTTTTTTGAAGAAACTATGGCAGAATTGAGTTTTTTGGTCGAAGAGAATGACACACCCCACCCGTGAAGAGCGGGGCAAGGTCAAACCTAATTTCTTTTTGGAGCAAAAGAACGGATCCGATCGATGACGAAATCGATGAGCTCTTCGTCAGTAGCGAAAACGTCTTCGATAAGATCGTTTGTGAGAAGAAAATTCTTAACCCGAATTGAAATATTATGCAGCGATTCCATCAGGTAGAGCCCGCCGATATTCTCGCCATTGAAGGACTTAATAATTTCCTTCCGAGCATGGTTGAACATCTCTGTCTCTGTGATGTCACCTGGAATATCGTCTCCGAACTTTTCTTCAACTTCTTCTATGGCCTGTTCTTTGATGTTTTCATCAGTGGCAAAGCTCACACCGTATTCCGTGGCCAGAGCTTCGATCAAGTCAGCGCGTGCGTCAGCCGCGAATTCGATCATCTCGGCTTGCTTCAGGTGATTGATTGTGTATGTTGAGAGCCCCTTGAGCGTTTCAAAATCAGTTTTCATAAAAAACGTCCTTAATTAGGTATGTCTCTGACAGGATAACTAAAAAGGTTGCCCGATACAAGTTAAAGCGTTGATTATTTTGAGCGCCGAAGCTTTTTTGTGACTTTATCAAGGAGCGCGGTGACAGCGCTTCGCTCCCCGAGAAGCATAAGAAAAGTTAGGTAGAGCGCACCGACAGACATGATCTGCGCACCTAAATAAAAGCATTTATTGAAAAATGGTTGAGCGTAGAATTCAACCTTCAGAAGTGCCTCCACAACAATAGCCGACCCGAACGTTGCCCCTACAACCTTTGCCATACGCGAAGAGAAAAAGAATCCCCAGGATAGGCTTAAGTCACGCTTAAGAAACCAGCTTTGGATGACAGCGTTCACAAAGACTGAAAGTGTTGTCCCAAGGGCCAGCACCTTGAAGCCAAAGACCGGGGTCAAGAGAAGACAAAACATGATATTGAATGCAATGGACACCAATGAGGCCATCACCGGAATCTTCTGACGGTCCAGCGCGTAGAACGTCGGGACCAGGATTTTGTAGAGACCATAAAATGGGAGCCCGAGAGCATACATCCGAAGCGCCTGCCCTGTCATAAGCGTGCTCTCTCGGTCAAACCGTCCCCGCTCAAAGATGAGGTTAACGATCTCATCAGAGAGACAAAACAAGATCACGAGGGCCGGCATGACTGTGAGGAATGAAAGGTAGTAGCTTTGCTGAAGCTGGGCCTTGGCGCCTGCTTGATCTCCCTTCTTCCATGCTTCTGAGAAATGCACTAGGTTAGAATTACCGATACTGACCGAAAGAATTCCAACCGGAAGCTGGAAAAGGCGGAAACTGTAGTTCAACCAAGAGGTCGCTCCTACGATGGGTGTCGCAAGGACCGTGGTGATGAGAAGGTTGACCTGAGTTGCTGCAAAGCCAACGAGACCAGGACCAATGAGCCTGACGATCTTCCGGGACCGATCAGTCCAAAAACGTTTAGGCCAGATAGGCCTGAAGCCACGGCGCCAGATGAGAGGAACCTGGACGGCCGCTTGCATGAAGCCTCCGAGCATGGCCCCGATCCCTAGAGAATAGATGGGATGGTATCCTAGCCGATGGATCACTCCTGAGAGTCCACCCATACACAGGATGCTCATCACGTTGTAAGAAGCGGGAGCTAATGCAGGAACGAAGAATACTTTGAGAGAATTAAGAGCACCCATAAAGAGTGCAGCAAGTGACACGAAAGTCAGGAACGGTGCCATGATCCGCGTAAGGTTCACGGTGATGGTAAACTTTTCTGGATCCTTGGTGAAGGCCGGTGCGAAAAGAGCGATGAGTTCGGGCGCAAAAATCATGATCCCGATGGAAATCGCACCGGTGATAAAAGTCAGAAGCCAAAAGAGCGACCACATGAGTTCACGAGACTCTTGCTGAGAAGATTGGTTTGCCTCGACGAAGGTGGGAACAAAAGCTGAAGAGAAGGCCCCTTCGGCGAAGAGGTCCCGAAGCAGATTGGGGATCCGATAAGCTACGAGGAAAGCGTCGGTAACACCCGAGGCCCCGAAGTACGCGGCCATCACCTGCTCCCGGACGAGACCCAGGATCCGCGAAAAAAAAGTCGCGACCGCCATCTTGATCGTAGAACGAAGAACCGACATAAAAATCCCCTGCCCGCCATTGTGACCTGAGAAGAAATTTTTGCAAAGAGAAGTTTCCAAGTCGTTTGCTCAAACATCGGTCCCACATCGGCCCTGTGGAGCATCGGGGCAAGACTGCATAACTCCTTTCGCGGTTGCCTGATGGCACCAGTGCTCCTGACTTTCACTCTCAAGCAGGGAAGCCGATGTTAGGAGAAACGTCGTTACAATCGATAGGGGCATGCGCAAAGATGGAGGAAGGCCGGAGGCCACAAGGTCGCCCGGGCCCCAGGAAGGGGCGCACACCGGGCGACCTCACACACATCCCAAGGCTCCAGGATGGAAGCTGAAGGGAAAGACAAGCTGGAGGTCTTTATGTACCTGGCCATTGCCGTAGAAACCAAGCAGCACCCCCGCAGTCAGACCGATTACCGGGTCTGGTACCTCGAGGTTGACACTAGCGGAACAGTCGTGAGTGTCGGGGCCAAGACGAAGCAAGAGGTCGTGGAAAGCCTCTTTGAGTGTTACCGCCGCTCAGGTCAATCCAACTGGCGCTCTTTCCCAAAAGGGGCAGAGCGCTCACGCCCCATCGAGCTTCTGGACTTCGTCAGCATGAATCTTTACCAGAACACTCATTTTGGTGATCTTCCAACGCTTTCGGAGTTTCAAGGTGTTCTTGATGCACTTAAGCATCGTCTTGAGTTGAGGTCCATTGCCTAAGTTCTAATCGCCTAAGAAAATCAGGATCTTTGAGACCAGAGAGGGGGCGAAGTCCCCCCTCTCTCTTATTTATATGCAGACAGTCACCAGCTTTAGAAATCCCGGATTTGAAGTTCAAAAACCTCACCGCTAGATGTATATAATCTTACTCCGTCCATTCACTTTGATATTATCTTCGACAGAAGAAAGGAATTCATATGCAGACTATGGCGATCATCGGTGCTCAGTGGGGAGATGAAGGTAAGGGTAAAATCACCGACCTTCTCGCAGAAAATTGTGACCTCGTAGTCCGCTACCAGGGAGGCCACAACGCTGGTCATACCATTTGGGTCAACGGCCAGAAAACGGTCCTTCATGTAATTCCATCTGGTGTTCTCCACCCGCACTGCCTTTCTGTGATCGGCCATGGTGTTGTTCTTGAGCCTGAGAACTTTCTAGCGGAGCTCGCGAAGATCAAGTGCATTACTCCAGTGACGCCAGAGAACTTAAAAGTATCGGCCACTGCAACAGTCATCACGAACTACCATAAGCTTCTCGACGCCGCCCGTGAGGCCCAGGGCCCAGAGAAAATCGGCACGACCGGTAAGGGCATTGGCCCTGCCTATGAAGACAAGGTGTCTCGGCGCGGGATTAAAGTGAAAGACCTCCTCGATAA
Source organism: Pseudomonadota bacterium (assembly GCA_027487685.1). GTDB lineage: Bacteria > Bdellovibrionota > Bacteriovoracia > Bacteriovoracales > Bacteriovoracaceae > Peredibacter. The sequence continues at coordinate 44,532 of JAIYDC010000046.1, forward strand.
GGACACTCTCGTTCGCCGGCTCTCCAACGGCTACGCCGAAAAAGCTGTCCTATTTAAGCATCTCTATCAAATAGACATCCCTTCTATCGAAGAAGAGGTCGAGCGCCTGTTCCGCTTGGGCGAATCAATGAAGGATTACGTGACTGATACGTTTAGTCTGATCGATGACAAGCTGGCCCAAGGGAAACGCGTTCTTTATGAGGGGGCCCAGGGAATTCTCCTCGACATCGACTACGGCACCTACCCGTTCGTGACGTCTTCCTCTACTGCTGGTGCCGGGATTTACACCGGCGCGGGAATTCCTGGAAAGAAGCTCGATGAAGTTATCGGCGTTGCCAAGGCCTACACTACTCGCGTGGGTGAGGGTCCGTTCCCAACGGAACTCACGGACGAACTCGGCGAAGAGATTCAAACTAAAGGCCATGAATTCGGCGCCACTACTGGGCGCAAGCGCCGCTGCGGCTGGCTTGATCTTCCTCTGCTCCGCTATGCCGTCAAATGTTCACACCTCACCAGCATTGCCCTGACTAAGCTCGACATCCTAAGTAACCTGCGTGAACTCAAAGTCTGCTATGGCTATGAGGTTAATGGACGAGTGGTTGAATGCGCATATCCAGGAATCAATCTCTATGGCGCTAAGCCCCTCTATAAATCATTCACGCCATTCTCGGATGATTTCGGAGGGGGAAAACCATCGAAGGAGTTCGAGGCTTACGTTTCCTTCATTCAGGAGTCTCTCGGCATTCCAGTGGGGATCTATGCTTATGGGCCAGATCGAAATCAAGTTGTCTTTCGGCAGAAGTACTCTTAAATCTGCTGGCATCTTGACCGCCGCTCAGAAAATGAACTACCAACTCCTCATGTGAGGCCGCAGATCCCGTGAGCGGCCACTCTTCTCAGAACTCTCGGCGATTGAAGGACCTCCGGGGATAGATCCGGAGATAGGACGTGCCAACTGAGTTAGCAAAGCTTACCTAGATTGACCGATCCGAAGTTTCCCAAGATAATCCAGTGAGGTAAAGGATCTACATGCACTCACTGTCGTCGTGCCCACTGGTCATTATGGTGGTCTTGCTCCTCACCCTTCCTGTCACGGCTCGCGCTAGATCATGCGCGCCCCTAAACCTAATCACAGCTCCAAACTCCCCTTTCAACCGGATTCCCGTGGCCGACCAGGACGGCATCGGACTTTGCTACGCGTACGTGGGGGCTCAGCTCATAAACTACCAGCTTGTCCGCCAAGGTCGCGCGCCGAGCGTGCACCAGCTTTTCCTTGGCGTCGAGTACACACTCTTCACCCCCGCGGAAAACCGTGCAGGTAGCATTCAGGGCGGCAACACTGCCGAAGCCATCAGGCAACTCCAAAGCCGCGGGAACTGCCCGGCCGCGCGTGTGCGTGAGGCCCTCGCCTCTCTTGCCCAGAAGGCCAACTCCCGAGAGGTAGACATCTTTGCATTCATCATCAAAGTCTCCGAGAGGCTCGTCGAACTGCAGGGACAGAGGACTCGGGTAGGAGGGGGAAGCCTCACCGACGCTGACGTATCGAAGGCCTACGCCGATACCAGAGCCGCCCTCGAGCCCTACTGCCAGCCGGGGACGCGCCTCGAGCAGATCTTTCCCGAACTCCAGGCGCTGGCCATTGCGGCACCGGAGATCATGCTCCAAGGGATCCTCGCGCCGTTTTGCCGGGAGCGAGAGCCGCTCTCGCTCCCGGCCCCGAATGTCCGCCGCTTCCAGAACACTATGGAGGCTACCGCGGCGATCTCAGAGAAGATAACAACGAATCAGTCACCGGTCTCTATTACCTATTGCGCGCAAGTTCTCTTCGACGGGGCTCACGTAGGACTAGTGCGTACGCCCAGCACCGCCGAGACAACTGTCACCCTCGCGGCGGACTGCGGACTCCACGAGTCGCTCATCGTCGGGCAGCGGCCCGTGGCCGATGGCGGCTGCGAGTTCCTCCTCAGGAATACCTGGGGCACAAACTTCGGTAGAGACACAGCGAACCATAGGTGCCTCTGCCGGCACCGGCGCACAGGAGCCTTCGTTGACAACTGCACCAACGCCACCCACAACAACGGCCAGTACGCTGTTGAAGCGTGCTGGATTGGAACTGAGGCCTTAGGTGCCAACGCGGCGAAGATGACATGGATGTAACCCTTCAGGTCGCTGAAATGCCTGAAGTCCCAGAGCAAAGCTTTTTAATAATTGGGAAAGAGGAATTGCGTGATCTATACGCTCCCTAGGAGCTATTAGCTTCACTTCTCCTCCAGATCGCCGTTCAGACGAATCCCGGTAAAGGATCAGTATGCTGCCCCACTTTGTTCGGCTTACTCTGCGGCACAGCTCCTAAACTACCATCTGATCAAAAACGGTAGGGACGCTGGCATCGTTGGTGGGAGAATCTAACACCAGTGAGGACAGGCCCAGGGCCTCACACCGCCCCTCCAGAAAATCTTGCCTCTTAGACTCAATCAAAATTTTGCCCGATAATTACAATGAAAAAGGCTGTGCGTGCACTACCTGGGCTCTTCGACTTACCTTAATTTTATTCTCTTCCTTATCGCCTTCTCAGGCCCAATTTCTGCGACAACATGCGGTCCGATAAATCTAGTCACCCAATCCAATTCCCCATTCAATCGAGTTCCAGTCACAGACCAGGATGGAATTGGGATGTGCTACGCTTACGCCGGGGCCCAGCTCATGAATTATCATCTCGTCAAGAATGGGCGGGAACCGAGTGTGCATCAACTTTTTCTGGGGGTTGAATTTACGCGGTATACAGAGGCAAATTTGGAGAATGCCTCAAATTCCCAGGCCATGGCACACTTGATACGCCGAGGGAACTGTCCGGCGGCCCGGGTGCGTGAAGCCCTCTCGACCTTGGTCCGTAAAGCAAACTCCAGAGAAGAAGATGTCTACGGTTTCATCATCAAAGTTGCGGAGCGCCTCTTTAAGCTCCAGCGCGAAAGGACAATGGCGGCCCGCGCTTTCAGACCCGTAGCCCTGACAGAGCAGGAAGTGACGAAAGTCCTGACGGATCTGAACACAGAATTTGCTCCTTATTGCCAGCCGGGCACTCGCCTCACAGAGATATTCCCCGAATTGCGCGCTCTCGCGATCATGACCCCCGAGAACGTTATGCATGGAATTCTCTCCCCCTTCTGTCAAACCCGGGAAAGGCTCTCAATTCCAACTCCGAAGTATCGACCGCTCCGAAGTTCGGAAGATGCCCTCTCGGCAATCTCAGAGACTCTGGCAAATGGCCAGTCCCCGGTTTCCGTTACCTATTGTTCAAGGGTTCTCTACCAATCCGGTTACTTCGGTATCAGGCGCGGGAACAATCCCCCCGCGAGTGATTGTGGACTCCATGAGTCTTTAGTGGTTGGCCGAAGACCCGTTGGACCGAGTTGCGAGTTTCTCGTGAGAAACTCTTGGGGGACTGGTTTCGGACGCCACACCGCAAACTCCAAGTGCCTCTGCAAGCACCGCCAGACAGGTGCCTTCGTCGAAGATTGCACCAACGCCACTCATAACAACGGCGACTACACTGTTGAAGCTTGCTGGATAGATTCCAGGGCATTTGCTGGGAACTCGGTTGAGATGACTTGGCTCTGACGACTCGCTTGCAAATCTTGCCCGCTTCGATCCAGAGCGAGTGTGACGGATAATCATCGACATGAAGATTGTTTTCTTTGGAGCCATGGGCCTGCTGCTGTCCCAGATTAGCGTCGCTTCAACTCCCGGTTGCGTGCCGACGAATCTCATTACTGCCCAGAACTCTCCTTTCAATCGAATACCGGTGATGGATCAGAACGGGGTTGGCCTATGCCACGCCTACACGGCAGCACAGCTCATGAACTACCAGCTGGTCAAAGCGGGAGGCGAACCATCTGTTCATCCGTTATGGGGAGGAATTAAGCTCGCCGAGGCGAACCGAACATCATCTCTCCAAGAGGGAGACGTTCCCTCCACTGTTCGGCATCTCCTAGAACGTGGAAACTGCCCGGTTGAGCGCATTCGCGTTGCTCTCGAGAGATGGGTCCGTCTTGGAAATGCCAGAGAAATAGATATCGTTGGCATTATTGATCGATTTGCCCACCAGGTCTATACCCGTCAGACCCAGGAGTTTCGCCGTAACCAGTCTTATGATATCCCGGAACAGGAAATTCAGCGGCTTCTTAGGCGTGCGGTCGCCGAGCAGGAGGAATTCTGTGACAACGGCTCCCTCCAGGAACTTATTCCGGAGCTTCAAAATCTCGCTGTACTGCGATCTCCCCAGATGCTCTCAAGACTTCTCCTCCCTGAATGCCGGGGAAATCTTGAGTCTCTGACTCTCCCTCGCTTCCAAAGTGATCACCGGGTACCTACACAGGACTGGTCAAAAAAGATTAGTGAAACCCTTCAGCGAGCGGGATCACCCGTTGGCATAAGCTACTGCTCAAAATTTCTTATCCGGCCTGGCGACGTGGGTGTTATTGACCGCAGAGATCCGGCGCGGCCTCAACTCACCGAAGAATGCGGAGCCCATGCCTCCATCGTGGTAGGTCAAAAACCTGTCGGCAATAAGTGCCAATTTCTGATCCGGAATTCCCATGGAAATGGATTCGGTCCGGAAACTGAGAACTGGAAGTGCCTTTGTCGTCATCGGCGCAGCGGCGCCGTAGTTGACGACTGCCAGAAGAGTACCCACGATGACGGTCAATACTCGGTGGAAGGCTGCTGGGTCGACGCTGAACAACTTGGCCGCAATATGCTCCAAATCAACTGGTTCGAGTCAACACCCTAATTAGCAAAACTTACCGCCTACGGACTAGAAGGGATTCCATGGATAATAGAAAGAAGAGGATTCCAACCCATGAGCATATCCAAGATCTGCACACTCATTCTGTTTTACTTTCTCTCACGCCTGGCGGTGGCCGGGACATGCGAAACGTTTAGCGGCTACACGGTCAAAGAGAAGCTTTGCTGGGACGATAAAATCAAGGGGTGGCTCTCAGAATCTTGTCAGAAGAAAAAATGCGAGGCGCGTGCTTTCTTGGAGGGTGCAGCGCCAAAAGTAAAAACTGAAGCTCCTGTAGGGGGCCAGAACCCGGCCACTCTTTACTGCCACAGTCTCAAGCTACCGGTCGTTATCCTGCGGGACGCCAAGGGCAATGAACAGTCATTCTGCAGTTTCAAAGACGGCACTCTCGCCGACCCCAATGCTATCGAGCGGCATATTCGTACATAATCTCTTAGGCAAGAGAACCCGAAAGCCAGGTCGACCGCATGGCCTGATGGTGACCCTCGATCCTGATTCTCCGAATTTCATTTTTAAGTAATTCGCCGCTTCGAACTCTGACTCGTAAGAAGTTGGAGCTGTAACCTTCCCAGAATCCATCGACCTCGTTTTCAAAAAGAACTTCCGTCGTTTGCCCTACCCTGTTGGCCGCAAAATCCGCGAGCTTGGCATCTCCGAGCATAACGAGAGTTCGAACACGGTCTTTTTTCACCGAGCTTTGAATTTGATTCTCAAGCTTTGCGGCCGTGGTCCCCTTCCTCTTTGAGTAAGGAAAGACATGGAAGTGAGTCAACGGCTGAGTCCGTAAGAGGTTAAAAGTTTCAAGAAATTGCTCCTCCGTTTCCCCTGGGTAGCCAACGATGACATCCGCCCCAAACGCCGCCTCTGGAAAGAAAGACTGAACTTCCGCTAAGAGGTCCTTATAATGGGCAGTCGTGTACTTGCGGCGCATCGAGGTAAGAATTTGATCACTGCCACTCTGAAGCGGAATATGGAAATGGTCCTGGTACTTACCCGTGGCCTTGAGAGTTTCTAGCAATTCACGGGTCACTGTATTAGGTTCAACGGAACCAAGACGAAGGCGCATGACCTCTGGGATGTCAGCGATACGTTTCACGAGGTCCGTCAGACGCTCCCCGCTAATTGATTCATACTCACCGATATTAACACCAGTCAGGACGATCTCTTTGAAGCCCTTCGCCGCCAGCGCCTTTGCCTCGACGAGAGCATCGGCGACAGTGATCGTCCGAGAGCGGCCGCGGGCAAACGGGATGATGCAGAATGAACATACGTAGTTACAGCCATCTTGTATTTTTAAGAAAGCACGGGTGCGGGAATCTGCCAGGGTCGTAGCCGCTCCCCAAAACTCAGAGGACTTATCGATATGAACCTCGTGCTCTTTCTCAGAGTCGAGGTAATCAAAAACTTTATACTTTTCAGATGTCCCCAGGATGAGGTCCACCCCTTGCATGGTCTTAAGCTTTTCCGCTTCCATCTGCGCATAACAACCCGCTACGACGATCTTCGCCTCAGGTGAGGACACCTGGGCCTTGCGGATCAGGTTACGACAAGCCGAATCTGCGCCGTCAGTAACGGTACAGGTATTCAGGAAGACAACATCCGCAGAAGTACCAAACTCTACCACCTCATAGCCACGATCAACAAAACCTTGCGCGATTGCTCCGGATTCAGAAAAATTCAGCCGGCAGCCGAGAGTATGAAAGGAAACTTTTTTTGAGGAGAGTGAAGATATTTCCATGAGCGTGGAATCTAGTGGATCACCAAGTAATTGTCTAATAACAGGATAAAAAAATCTTACTTACTGTCTAAAAAAAGCGGGCATTATCCTTTTTTGTATTTGACAGAATTCTTCTGAAACATTACTTTGGAGACCTTCGAATGGCTTAGTGGTCTCGTAGCTCAGTTGGTTAGAGCACCTCACTTTTAATGAGGGGGTCCTGCGTTCAAGTCGCAGCGAGATCACCACTTTTCGAAATTAATAAAGAGCAATTCCGGTTATGCTCCCATCGTCTAGCCCGGTCTAGGACATCGCCTTTTCACGGCGGTAACAGGGGTTCGAATCCCCTTGGGAGTACCAATAAAATGAAAAAGCCCGCCGCAAGGTGGGCTTTTTCATTTTATTCGATAGTTCTAAGTTGATGAGAAGACCTTTGGGTTCGAGGACGAGCCCAAGGATGGGCGAGGCCGTCTGCGGAGCAGCCCGAAGGGTTTCGTAGCCGGAGGCGAAGAAAACAATCCCCTTGGGAGTACCATCTTATAAAGAAGCCACCTTCGGGTGGCTTTTTTATTTTCACTCCGATAAAACCCACGACATGAATAAGTCAGTCATCTTCCTCATCTTTTATCTAGGGTCAGCATTTTCTCCCGCTCAAGGTAAGAGCACCTACCGATTGAGTTTTCAGGGGAATAAGGTTCAAGTCCAAGTTAACGCTTCAAAGCGGATTGAGATTGGGGTTCCGGAGATCACGAAAGGCCTTTACCTTTTGACCGCCCAGTCCATCGCGGAGAAAATCGGTGATAAAGCGAAGTCCCTGAAACATCCCTTCGATTTCACCGACCCCGAGGAAACTCAAATTGATGTTTCCTCACCCTCGACGCATTTCATCTTTTCCTCTTTCAAGAAACTAGGTCCCACGATTTTGCCGAAGAGAGTGTCGCAGTTCGTGATTGGCATCGCGGATAAAAGAATCTGGAATCTGCACGAGTTCAGCTTCGAAGGCACGACCTTTCAACTCGTGGGTCCCAAGCTCTCACCCCAGATCACACCTTCGGCCTGGGAAGCTAGCATGAGAAAAGTATGGCCCAAGTTTTTCGAGAGATTTGGTTCAGCGACAGATCATCTAGTCTTCGTCGACCTCAAGGGCCCGATCTCTGGAGGTCCCCTCGGTGAAAACGTTCTCGCCTTCTTCGCCGATGAGAACTTACCGCAAGGAGTTTCCGAGGAAATGGAAGCGAACCTCGGCTGGGGGCCGCAACGGTCAACCCGCGCCTACGTCAAGGCCCAGTACCCAAAATCCCAGGACCAGTGGGGGGAGTACCTCCTTGGGACATTCTCTCACGAGATAAGTCACCTCTACTTCGGGTTTGGGATCACACGGGAAAGAGTTTCGACCGCGGATGAACTCTGGTTTTCCCTCGGGCTGGGGATGCTCTATGACATGGAAATTACCCGAGAGTTAACGGGCCATGAACCACAGCTGCTCTTGGACGTGATGAAGCACTGGGAAGAGAAGATCTCCCGCTTGAAGGATGTGGACCAGAGGCTGATCGGCCCAGACCGAGCTGCGGACCAGAACCATAAATTTGACCGGAAGAAAGTTTTTGGTCACGGAAAAGCAGCTTACTACTTGAAAGAACTTAGAAGCCTCATCGGTCGCGAGAAGTTCGATGCTGCCGTCATTCAGTACCTTCGATCCTGTGGAAACTGTGATCGAGGCTATGAGGATTTTAAAAAATTTCTAGGACCGGAAACAGCAGCACTTAAGAAGCTTGAGACGAAGCTTCAGATCAGGTGATGACAATCAACTGAAACAGGGATGTCACCCCTGGCCGGCGGGAAAAGCAGCTTTGCTTCGTGGGAGAGAGGAGGTCCGATTGAACGGCCTACGATGAGCTAGAGATCTTCGGGGAACCATCGGATCGAAGAAATGACAGATGTCGTAATTGTAAATATTACTCAACAGTCGATCTTAACAAGACTCAGAGAGAATCCGAAATGTATCTCTTCGCCAACCCAAGGAGTCCCCATGAACTTAAAATTAATTGCCTCTTTCGCTTTAGTTGTATCGTCGTCCCTGGCCTTTGCCGTAGATACTTCTCAATGCCCGAGCGGCCTTACCGTCGAAGCGGTGGTCACGAGAGTCTACGCCACATCGATCTACAGCAAAGTCCCTGGCTGGAAAGAGGCCCAGAGCACGCTGTCGCGGAATCCGGGGTTCCAGTCGGCATTTCGATTAACCAGGAAAACCCAAAAGTCGTGTATCTACAGCGACCGGAGAAACAACACCGCAACGTTAACTACAGCGACCTTGTTTGACCCAGAAGAGTCCGGGGGCACCGTTAGCAATGAAGTCATCATCATAAACTATAATGCCGAAGCCTCCACCTTTGTGAGCTACGTATCGGTCAAGAGCTATGGCCTCTCGGGTGTGGCCCTCTGGACGGATCCCTCGGCCCAGAAGATCAAGGTCAAACTCCTTTCTCCAGAGCGGAACCGGCCCGCAGACTACGACCTTGGCATGGTCACTGTTCGGATGAAGTAGAAATATCCGTCTAACTCGAATTCATCCTTCCCAACAAAGGGTCTCGCGGATGCGAGGCCCTTTTTTTTCACCGCGCCCCGAGAATACTTCTTCGAATCATCGTCTATTGCAGTGCTGTCCGGAGTCTCTGATGAATCAAAACCCGCTCCGTTCATCGTCCACAAGAGTGATTCACAACACGAGTGCGTCGAGCGCCAGTTCGATGGCCCTCGCCTCCAGTTCTGCACTCCTTCCGTTGTCATCGTACTCTCTTGAGTGATTGTGCTTTGGGTAGCTCAAGAGCAAGGTGGCATACTCCACACCGTAGATTTCTCCCAGAAGGTACAGGGCCCCGGACTCCATGTCTGATGAAGTGTGCTGGGGAGGGCCTTGATCTTTGTTCTGGAAATTGACTGCGTAGTAACCGTCGATGTGACGATTCAAGGTTCTGGTTAAAGGTAGGTTGGACGCCAGCGCAGCGAGGACAATTCTCGCGGCGAGCCCGCGATGAAACTGGATGGTCTGTGCGGGAGGAACTCCGTAGTCCAGGCAAAGCCCCAAGGGGAGTGTTGTTCGCTCGATGATCGAGATGCCGTACAGCTTGAAGTGAGCATCATTTGAGCCGAGGCGGATGATCCTCCTGGCACCAAACGAGATCAGCTCTTCTAAGAGAAACGCTGCCGCGGGGGCGCCGATCCCCGTGTTCGCTACGAAGATCGCCTGTCCTTTGTGAAGGCCAGAGTAAACTTGATAGCCCCGGTAATCGGTATGGAGCTCTGGGGCGCTTAAGAATTCTTGAGCAATGCGCCGGACTCGGCCCGGATGCGCGCAGATGATTCCCTTCTCCGGAAGAGGGGATTCTTTATTAAGGACGATGGTATTTTCTGGTTGTAACGCTAGCATACAACTCCTCTTTGAAAGGATTGAAGAACAAAGAAACTCAGTGTTTAGACAATTTGGCTAGCGCCACCAGAGGGGATGTGAATGACGAGAGGAAGAGTGGGATGAGAAGCGTTCCATGAGAGAACTATTAACGGCCCCCACCTAAGGTTTCAAGGGCCGTAAGAAAATTTCAGAGTTATGTCCCGGCCCCTCCTCGGCCACAGCTCTTCGATGGATCGATGAAGCCTACCCTACCGCCTAAGTCCGTTTAGACCTCCTGACCAATGCTCAAGCTGAGAAGTCTTGATACTCTTCAAGTTGCAGAATAAGTCTTTTGCAGATGATCCCAACTTCGAAGCGAGGAGATCCAAATGCATCTGGACGAGGCCGGCGTATCTTTCACGGGGCTCTCCTCAGAGGAGGCCAGGAGAAGGCTCTCGACGTACGGGAAGAATGAGCTTCTTTCAGAAGAGAAGGAGTCCCGCTTTCTCATGATCCTCCGGTTAATCAAAGATCCCATGGGTCTCATGCTGCTGGGTTTAGCGGTGATCTACGTTTTCCTCGGTGAGCGCACAGATGCGATCATCTTACTCATTGCCTATGTTCCGATCACCGCCATCGACGTTATCCTTGGCGCCCATGCCGAGCGCGCCATTGGAAAGCTGAAATCAACCTTTCGCCCTACCGCCCAAGTCTTCCGCGATGGTGCACTGACCGATGTGTCGATCCTGGAGTTGGTTCCGGGAGATGTGATGGCACTCGAAGAGGGCCAGACCATCCCCGCCGATGGAACCTTGAGCACAACGACGGAACTACGAATCAATGAAGCCTCCTTGACCGGTGAGTCTGAACCCTTGAGAAAACAGGATCGGGACGATCTGAGCGCTGGAACGAGCGTTCTCTCCGGGCGCGGAGTCCTGGAAGTAACGGCAACGGGCCCTCACACCAAATTCGGAAAAATCCTGGTGCTCTTGCGAGCGTCAAAAGAGGAGCTGAGCCCACTCCAGCGAAAGATTCATCACTTGATTAAACTCATCATCCGGATCGCGAGTGTGCTCGTCGTCATCCTCTTTGGCCTAGAGATCTTTCGTGGGAAACCATTCCTCCAGGCCCTCCTGAGCGCACTCACATTTGGGATGGCCGCCGTTCCAGAGGAGTTCCCGCTCGTCTTCACGCTTTACCTCAGCCTCGGCGCCTGGCGGTTGGCCAGAGGCGGGGTTCTGGTAAAATCTCTTCCCGCCGTCGAGACACTGGGTGGGGTGGACGTCATCTGCACGGATAAAACTGGCACCCTCACCGAGGGAAAGTTTCGACTCACGGAGCTCATCCCCTACACTTCGATGGAAACGAACGAGCTCTGGGAGTTTGCGATCCTTGCGTGTGAGCCGATCATTACGGACTCCATGGAAAAGGCGATCTTCGAGAAGGCTCCGGCGAGGCCCGATGTAACACAGTGGACTCTCGTCCATGATTATCCGTTTGAAACCGACGGCAAGCACATGTCCCACGGGTGGAGAGGGGCCTCCCAGCAAACTCTTCTCACGATGAAGGGAGCGGTCGAAGGGGTCCTCGCGCACTGTCGCCTCACCGCGGAGGAGAAACAAACGATCCTTAACCGAACGATCGAGCTCGCGTCTCAGGGGTATCGGTTGCTGGGGTTAGCGGGGAAACATGCACCACTCACGGGACTTCGGCCCCGAGATGAAGAGGGTCTTACTTTCCTAGGGATCATGGCCTTCAGTGATCCCATCCGGAGCTCGGCTAAGGCGGCGATTCAAACCTGCCAGCGGGAGGGGATCGTCGTTAAAATGATCACCGGAGACCATCCTCTCACGGCCCACGCCGTTGCCGATCAGTTGGAGCTAGCGCACTCACATGCTGCGCTCTACAGCGGTGCCGACCTTCTCGGACTTAGTCACGAGGCACGGCAGGAAGCCTTTCGAACGGGGGCCATCTTCTCGAGAGTGACACCCGAGCAGAAGTACGAGCTGGTGCAGGCCCTCAAAGACCAAGGAAAAATCATCGCCATGACCGGCGACGGAGTTAACGATACGCCGGCGTTAAAGATTGCTGATGTCGGCATCAGCATGGGAGATACTGCGACCGATGCCGCGAGAGCGACTTCGAAACTTGTGCTCCTTCAAAACGACTTCGATGGGATCGTCCAGGCCGTTCTAGAAGGCCGGAGAATCTTCTCCAGCCTCCGGAAGAGCTTCTCGTATCTCGTGTCGTTTCACGTTCCGATCGTCCTCCTCGCCTTCCTCCCACCAGCGCTGGGGATGGGCGACGTATTTCTGCCGATTCACATTATTCTTCTTCACCTCGTTGTCCATCCCGTTTCCGCATTTACTTTCGAGAATCACCCCGTAGTGAAACAGAACAAAAGCCGCGAGGTTCTCGACAAGACCACCTTTTTGACCGCCATCCTCTCAGGTTCCCTGGTCACGTTAACCGCGCTCGCTCCCTTCTTCTTCTATCCAGACTGGCAGATCGAACAGAAGAGATCCTTTTCCATAAATGTTTTTCTTATCGGAAATCTTGGCTTTGTGCTTCTTGAGACGATTCCCATCTTTACGACCCGTCTCTTCTTCACGGTTTTCCTACTCCTGTCGTCCACCCTGATTTTCTATCTCAACTTCATGTCAAAGGCCTTGCACGTACAAGCGATTCTGCCGATCGGCTACCTCGTCTCCTCACTTCTAGGACTCGGATCATCTCTTCCAAGCCTTATCATTCGAAAGTCCAGGAACGCCTAGGAGTTTGCTTAGTGAGAGACGTGGGGAGCAAGGAGATCAAAGGAAATGCTCTCAGGAAGGCCCGGAGGTAGCCGCGGAGTCGGCGTCGTTGCAGGGATGGCCCCAGCCTCTACTCGGCGAGCGTGAATCATTCTCTGTTCGATGTAGGCCGTGACTAGGTTCCGCTGAGACTCCGGAAGCCGACGGTAATCTTCGGCCGCACGAGCGAGCGCCGGATTGGCAAGGTAACGATCAGCGAGAGGCTTTCCTGCATCGATGTCGTAGAAGAGATGCTTTATCTCTGCGTTTTGACTTACCGCCGGTCCTCGGATCTGAAACTCGGCTTGGACACCGCTTCGGTACCGAATGTTCATGTGAAAGGCTGTGTAACCGTCAGCAAAGCTATCGGTGGGAGCATTGCGGACAGCAACGGGTGGAGGGATTTCATGAGCAGGAGTTCCGGCCTGTCTTAGGTTCGAGAGATACTCAGTGTCTGCTCTCACGATTTGTTCGATCTGCGCATCGGTCAGGTATGGAGGAGCTGCTCCATTCCGAGGCCGATAGTTTAAGATCTCGGTCACTCGGTTGCCGTTTCTAATATCGATCACAACCTGATCAACAAAATCCTGAACAAGCCGCGGCTCAATTACACCTCTCGCATTAGGCCGAAGGGTTAGACGAGCACCAATGCCGTCACCAATCGCCTCAAGTGAGCGATTCAATCGATTGATCCCCGGCTGACCGTTCGTAAAAGCGTTGAAGTCTTTCCGTAAGAGTTTAGTTAAGACAGAATTGTAGGTTTTCCCGCGGCCTGCGAAATCACCGAATCGCGCATAGGATAGACTTAGATTCCGTACCTCCCGTTCTTCAATGGTGCCGTAGGCGCGGGAGATCTCTCGGGCGTATTCTTTGATCCGCTCGATGTGCTGCGGTCCACGAGCTTCAAGCCAGGCGGCCCTCCTATCGGCCGGGAGATTCGTCAAAATTCCTTCGATAAGATTCGACGCCGGAGTCGAGTTCAAGCCCCGGCGAGGTAATGAGCCTTGGATCTCGGGGGTGACCGGAGGTATGGTTTCATCACCAACAACCACCGCGAGAGGTGGGGATCCAGGAGTCTCCTCGGTGATGAAGATTGAGCGCCCTTCGCTTTCGGAGCTAAACTTGAAACTCTGGGATCGAACTACATCTTCCGAAACAAATTCCACAGGAACATCGTCGACTCGACCGGAGAGCCTCATGGCCGCTAGACGACGGGGATCAAGGGTCCAAATGCGGCCCTGGGTATCACGCCAAACTCGGATTGGCGGCAGAGAACGTAGGGTTAAGGTGCCCTGTCGAATCGCCTGAGCGTTTCCGAGGACAGTGTTTTCACCACTTCGATTCGCAGCATCGACCTGAGAGAAGCGGATGTCACGAATGTTGAGCGTCGCAGGGCCCAGCTGCTGTCCGCGGTCAAAGATGGGCATGGCCGGCCCTTGCCTTTCAGCGCCGTGGAATCGAACGAGATTCCGATTGAGTTCATTGACCTCATTTGGGGTCCAAGGAATCACACCCAGGTGGTTCAGTCCTTGGAGCCGAGTGTCCAGTATCCTAGAGGTTTGCCTAAACTCATCCGAAAACTGACCAAACTGACCCGTCTGAAGACTGCGCAAGAGGGGGGTGAGACAGGAGCGTACCTGAACCGACGTAACCACGGCAAAGCTCGGGGCCAACGATACGAAGAAACCACTTACCAGTAGAGCTGCAAAGATGTGCTTCCGTAGAACTGTGCTTGAGTTTTTGACCATATCTCTTGAAAACTATCGTCAATGACCCTTCATAAATTTAGAGAAAAACCATAGGCGACCCCCTAAGCCCAGAAACGTTGGGATCGTTGACAGGAGTAGTAGAAATTTCGGCCCCGACGGATCAGGTCCGAGTTATCGTATGTGCTTAGTCTACAAACAGTTGGCCAATTTCTTCGGTAGCGGAGTGTTTTATCACAAGAAAGCGAAGCCATCGGGAGTCTTAAGCCCCATTTAAAAGGCATTTCTTGCCGGCACACGTCTTTCGCCCCAAATAAATTGCGATTCAAACCCTAGAGAGCTGATTAAATAAAGATTCTAGTATAAAATGCTTGTATGATTTTTAGAGGGTTCCCATCATTCGTATCTAAAGGGTGGTATGAGCGATAGCGATGATTTGAAGCGGAGTGAGTACATCTTATCCGGGGCAGGCCTTGGGTCCTGGGACTGGTGGATGGAAACAGATGAAGTGAAATTTGATCGACGATGGTGTGAGATGCTCGGCCTCAAGTTCGAAGAGACACCCCACCTCCTCTCCACCTGGCAAAGCCGCGTGCACCCGGATGATCTCGCCAAAACCTTTGAAGACATCAAGAGCCACCTCGACGGAAAGACCTCCGTCTATGAGAACATTCACCGGATGCGGCACACGGATGGCCACTGGGTCTGGATCCTCGACCGAGGCCGCATCAGTGAGTATGACCCCAAGGGCAAACCCCTGCGGTTCACCGGAATCCACCTTGAGATCTCGGACCACATGGAGCAGAAGATGCTCTGGGAAGAGTCGCAGCGCATGGCCCACATCGGTGGCTGGGAGCTCAATGCGCTCACGGGAAAAACTGTGTGGACCCCGGAGACGTACCGGATCCACGGAGTTCCGGAGAACACGCCCACCGATCGAATCATGGGCGTAGAATTCTACCCCCCGCACGAGCGTGTGCGGATCTCTGAATGTATCGAAGATTGTCTCAACGGGAAGCCATTCCATGACGTCTTCGAGTTCTACGACACGAGCTTAAATCACAAATGGGTCGAAGTGCTAGGGAAACCGATCTGCGATGCGGAGGGGAAGGTCTACAAGATCCTCGGGACGTTCCAAGACATCACAGAAAAGGTCGAGATAAAAAACAACCTCGAGAAGGCCGAACTCGCCGGTGGCATCGGAAGCTTCACTCTCAACGTTCAGACGAAACACGCGATCTGGTCAAAAGGTCACAACCACCTCTTCGGGTTCCCGCAGGACGTGACTCCGACGTTCGAACAGTTCCTCTCGAAGCTTCATCCCGAGGACCGGGACCTCCCCGTGGCCCTGATCGAACAGGCCTGTGCGCAGAACGCGAAAGAGTTCGAGATCAAGTACCGGGTCAACTTAGACCACGGCGAAGTTCGGTACGTCGAAGGGGTGGGGAGCATCACGTACGATACGTCCGGGACTCCAGAGCTCATCCGAGGATTCGTGCAAGACATCACCGAAACGACTCTCCTGAACGCGAAACTAGAAAAAGAACGGCTCCTGTCGCTGCACTCGGCGAAGCTTGCGAGCCTCGGAGAGATGGCCGCAGGGATGGCCCACGAAATTAACAATCCCCTTGCGATCATCGCGGGGAATCTCTCCTTCCTGAAGGAATTCAAAGATAACGAATCCATGTTCTCCGCCAAAGTAGAGACCATTTCCAAGTCGATCATGCGGATCGAAAAAATCGTCCGAGGCCTCGGAATGTTCTCGAAGACATCCGCGCACAGTGAGCTCAAGCTCGAGTCCCTCGAGGGGATTGCATCGGAAGCTCTCCTCCTAACGGAACCGAAGGCAAAGCAGTCATCAACGCGTGTGACTCTGGAAATCGAACGGGACCTCTCCATTGTCTGCGATGCTGCCGACATCCGGCAGGTCATTGTGCATCTTCTTGCCAATGCCATTGATGCGGTAAAGGGCAAGGCCGACCGGTGGGTCAAGGTCCGAGCGTATTCGGAAGACTCCCAGGTCGTGCTTCAGGTCATTGACTCCGGTTCTGGCATTCTACCGGAACTCAAAGATAAGATTTTTCATCCTTTCTTCACGACAAAAGACGTGGGCGAAGGAACCGGACTCGGGCTCTCCGTTGCCAAGGGCATCCTGAACTATCACAGGGCCGAACTCAAGATCAACGACACGTTCGGGAACACCTGCATCGAAGCCCGATTTACCAAGCCCGATCACAAGCGCCCCGAAAATCGACTGCCACTGTAGTGCGCCCAGATCAGCGTAGAGGTTTTAGCTCCTGGACTCCAAACTGCCGAGCGATGAAGGCCGCTTCTTCGACGAACTCTGCGCGCCCGTTGTGCCCAATCTTCTCCGTCTCTATCATGTAGACCGGGGCTTCGGGACCAAACCGCTTCGTCAGCGCTTCATGAAACCTCGTCGTTTGATCCGGAAGAACTCGGATGTCGTATTCTCCGGAGAAGGCCAGGATGGGCTTTGCGCTCTTGAGCTTCGGAACTCCTCTCAAAGGATTCCAGGTGGCCATCTTCCGTCGAGCGCCGGCCTCGTCGAAGATCTGGCCTCGGCGGTTCCGGCGGAAGCCGTGGTCATCGTAGGCCCACCAGCCATTTTCTGCGAGGGCCGCTTCGGGGTCAGAGACCGAGGCCACGGGGGTGAAGACGTCAAAATCGTCTTGCAAATAGACGTAGCAGGCCATGGTGTTCATGCCACCAAAGGAGCGACCAGAAAGTGCCACCCGACTGCCGATGCTTGGGAACTCCTTCCGAAGCCATTGCGAAGCTGCGGCGATGTCGTTGAGGCTCTTCCACTTCGTAAATGTTCCGGCCTTCTGCCAGGGCAGGCCAAACTCACCGCCCCCGCGAATGTTGGCCACGGCAACCACCCCTCCGAGTTCGAGCATCAACTGGAACTTCCGGTTGAACTGGGACGCAGAGGCAATGCCGATGTTCCCGTACATGAAGAGGTAGGCAAACTTCGGGGAGGAGGGCGCATCGGTTCGCGTGAAGACCTGAATGGGGACACGCACTCCATCGTGACTGCGGTAGTAGTGGACGGTCGACTTCACTTTTTTTCCGTCAAACGGCACGGGCTTCCCGGGAAGAAGCGTGATCGCATCCGTCGCGCCATCGAAGCGGAGTGTTTGGGTCGGAAGGTCCACCGCATGGTAGGTAAAATCTCCGGTGCGAGATTCGCGGTCACCGCTCAAGAGCCCAAGCGTCCCTCGGTCTGGGAGCTGGAGGTCGGAGGGCCGCCAGCGGAGGAGTCTCTTCCCCGTGAGATCAGTTACCACGATGGTGTTCGTGAGATCTTTCTCGAGGTACTGGAGGACGAAGCGATTCCCTAACTGCTGGGCCTGGAGGAGCACAGAATCGTTGGCCGCGGAGATGACCGTGCGTTCTTTGCGGCGCTCGAGGTCGATCGACAGGATGCCGTAGGTTCCGCCGAGCTTCGAGGTTCGCACGAAGACCTGTCGGTCATCGAACCCAACAACTCGGCCCCAGTGGCGGCCCTGATCGATGAGAGGAATGGGTGCAGAAAATCCGTCAGGAGTTCGTTTCACGAGCCAAAGGAAGAGTGGTACCTCCGCGGCTCCTTGGATGCGGAAAACGAGGACACGGTTTTTATCGATCGCCTTCGCCTTGTAGAGTTCGATGGGGTTCTTCTCGGGATTCTGGTAGACAACCATGTCTTTTGCCATCTCCGTTCCCAAGCGGTGATACTTTATCCGAGCGACTCTCTGGGCCTTCAGATCTTCGGCAGCGGTGAGGCCCGCGATGTAGTAAAAGCCCGACGAGTCGAGGTCCCAGCTGATCTCACTGATGCCGGAGCTTTTGATAGCGAAGGTCTCGGTCAGCGGCTCGAGGTCAGAGAGGCGAATCACTTTCCAGGTCGTCCAGTCGTTGCCGTAGACCGCGACCCCAAACGCAAGCTTCTCTCGATCCGGACTCAGACGGTACTCGGTGACCACAGACCCCGGGGCAAGCTTGGTGGCATCGACGAGGATGCGCTCCCCTGTTGGAGCAAGGTGGACGAGGGAGCCTCTCCTTACGACAAAATCCTGATCATGGAGCCGAGTCACCGGGGCGGGGTTGGTCGCTGCAAGTTCGTCTCCGCGCTTCTGGAGAGCGGCCAGGAGGCCAGGATTTTCCGCGAGTAACTTTCTCGACCGTTCCGTTTCACGGCGAGACCACTCCATGGATTGAGGATCGCGAGGAGTGGCCGTTGGGTCGGAGGGTGAAGCAGCGGTCAATGCAGAGGTCAGCAACAGCAAACACAGAGGAAACATCGTTAGCTCCTTAAAGGAATAAGCGTAACGTGGTCGGGAAAAAAGGGACAATTAAAATTTCATGTCTTTTCTACCCAGAAGGGGCCTATCGCTAGGCCTTCGAGACCAGAATTGAGATAGCAGTCGATCGCATGCTGAGGCTTACAGACAACCGGCTCCCCATTTCTATTAAAGGAAGTATTCAATAACACAGGGATGCCGGAGCGCGTCTCAAAGGCCTGAATCAGTTTGCGAAGAAGAGGGTGCTCCCTTTGACCGATCGTCTGCACCCGAGCGGTCCCATCGGCGTGGGTGATTCCGGGCAGGCGATCCCTCATCTCTGCCCGAACTTTCGGGGCAAGGAGCATGTAGGGAGATCTTATCTTGAGGTGAAAATAGCGCTCGGCCGATTCCTCAAGAACCATGGGGGCGAAGGGCCTGAAGGACTCCCGCTTCTTCACTTTGTGATTTAGGATATCCTTGATTCTTGGGGAGCACGGATTCGCCAGAATTGAGCGTCCACCCAGGGCCCGGGGCCCGAACTCCATCCTTCCCTGAAACCAGCCGAGAGTCTTGTCTTGGAAGAGAAAGTCCGCGCAGCGTGCGACGAGGTCGTCCTCCGGGAGCTTGAGGAAGTTCGTGATTCCGGAATTCTTCAGGGCCTTCTCGATCTCGTACTCCGAAAACTCAGGCCCCAGAAAACTATGCTCCAGGACGTGCCTTGGCTCCCGATGGATGGTGTTCGAGAGGTACAGCGCCGCCCCGAGGGCCCCGCCCGCGTCACCCGCAGCGGGCTGAACAAAAATATTCTGGAACTCTGTCTCCTCGAGAAGCTTCGCATTGGCAACACAGTTGAGTGTCACTCCCCCCGCCAGGCAGAGATTTCGAAGCCCCGTTTCCTTGTGTACGGTCCGTGCGGAAAGGATGAAGATCTTTTCCACTACGGCCTGAAGGGTCGCCGCAAGGTCATAGTGCCGCTGAAGCCACTCTGTTCCCGGGGCGCGCGCAGGCCCGAAGAGAGCTTCAAAGTTCTTGTTCCACATCTTTGAACCACTCCGGTAAGAGAAAAACCTCTGGTTCAAGCGAAAACTTCCATCCGGAAAAACGGTGATGATCTGGTCGATCTCCTTTTGAAACCGTGGCTCTCCGTAGGCCGCGAGCCCCATGGTTTTCCCCTCCCCTCCGTGCGCATGAAACCCGAGGAACACCGTGACGGTCGTGTACAGAAGACCGAGGGAGTCAGGATAGCAGATCTCCTTGCGCAGCCGAAGGTCACTCCCCCGCCCAGATCCGAGGGTCATGGTGGTCCACTCCCCGACCCCGTCACAGGTCATGATCGCCGATTCTTCGAACGGAGAAGGAAGGAAGGCGCTCGCCGCGTGGGAGACGTGATGCTTAAAGAAATGCACGGGGGCGGTGGTGGAAAGTTCCTCCTGAATCACGAGCGGGAGGATGAGCCGGTCGTCGAGCCACTTGGGCATGCTGCGGAGGAAACTCCGGAGGGAAAACGGATAGGAATTCAGGTGCTCGATCAGGACACGGCTGAACTTCAAGTAGGGCTTCTCGAAGTAGGCCAGCGCGGCGACGTCATCGAAGATCACCCCGGCCTCCTGCGCACAGAAATTGAGGGCTTCGATCGGAAAGACGTCGGTGTTTTTTTTGCGAGAGAAGCGCTCTTCTTGGGCCGCCGCGATGACCCGCCCGTCACGGACGAGGCACGCCGAGGAGTCGTGGTAGAAACAGGAAACGCCGAGGATGTCCATCAGACGCCGGCGTAAATGAAAGTCATGATGATGCTCGAGCCGAGCTTGATGAAAAGGACGGCGATGACCGCCAGGCTCAGGAGAAGCGGGGCAAGGAAATAAAGCTTATGGGCCGCGATGAGATTCTTCATTTCCTGAAACACGAAGAAAAACTTCTTCATACTTACCTACTCCATTTTTTAGGATTGCTTGAGGCCATCACTCGCGCTGCCCTCGTAGTCCTTGAGATCCACCCAATTCGTGTCGTTCCTCCGCGGCCCTTTACGGAGCGCATGCCGGAAGAAAATCTTGGCGATTAAGCTCGTTGGGCCGAGAACGAGAACGTAGACCAAAACCAAGGAGAAGGGTGTGAGGTAGCGCTTGAAGAGGACCTGGGTGAGCCAGTCGCGGAGGGCCCGGTGGAATCGGTGGAACCGTTCTTTCATGAGGCAACTCTCACGGAAAGAGACCAGTGCCCCTCCGAACAACGGCGGAGCTCGAGCACCGCGTGCCCCTCGAGGGACAACGAGGCCTGGACGTTGGAAACAGGTTCTCCATCGTCGAGGAGGAACTCGACCATTTCCCCGACGTCTTTGGTTGCTAAGAAGATCAGCGCTCGTGCAGCGTTCTTGGGGCAAGGTATCCGTCTTAGGTCCAGGGTTTCCAAGGTGTCTCCGGCCAAAGATGAGGGTTGGTCAATCACAAGGAATCGCTATTAATATTTTTTAATATACCGCAATCTCAGTTTTTGTCATCACTTTCGTTCCTCCGAAGGCGTGATCGGAAGGATCTTGAGGTCAAGGTCATTGGCGCCCGGCGGGACTTTCTCTTCCGGTCACAAAGGGAACCATGAGCCTGGCGATCTCCCTGTATCCGTCTGCGTTCAAGTGCTGATCATCCGGTCCCATATCCTGAGAATAGAACCGGTCTTTATTCCCGTCGCTGGCAAATTCTTGCGTGAGCTCAGCTGTGACATCATGGAACTCAAGGCGATCGCGCTCTTTTCGCAGGCCCCACCACTTGCGGAGTGAGAGGTCCACAGGCCGTGCCCCGGCCCGCCGAAGGGGTGGATAGGTCTGGATGACGACCTTGGCCCCATAGGACCGAGCAGCGGCGATGATGCGCTCGATATCGGAGGTTAACCACTCTTCATCAATCCGCTCATCCGAAAAGATTTTCGCAGGATTCTTGGCACCGAACTTTTTGTCAATTTTCAGAAGCTGAGTCTCTAGGAGCGCCTTGAGTTCGGGCCTCTTTGCGACTCTCTTGGATAAGTTATTAATGTAGTAGACACTCGGCGTGAGAGGATTTAATTCGAGACTCCGGATGACGGCTTGCGTGACCGCTGGTAGCTCTGCCTCAGAGGCAGTACTTGTTAAATTCAGCAAGAGCAGTGGATGTGTGGGGTGGTACTTAAGCATCTCGAGCGTTGTCTCCGTCGGCCGGTCCGACTGAGTCTTGCCGTGATTCAAAATAAAAGCATTGATCTCAGCGAGCTTCTTAGGAGAAACAAGGGCCTCGACTCTCGCTCTGAGCTTCTGGAGCCGGTCATCAAGAAGCTCCGGTCGCTGCGCCTGAATCTCACGAAAAATTCGCCAGAGTGGGTAGTTAAATGTAGTTCCGTGAAGCTCGATGGCCGTCTCAAGAACCTTCGGAAAGTCTGAGAGACCTCGCCGTGACCCCCAGAGAACTTCAGCGAGCATGCGAAGCGCAATTGGATTCGAAGGCTCTCGGCGGGCTAAAAAGCGAAGCATCTGCACGGCCTCCGCTCGAGCCTCGGGGGCGAGGTGTCGGAGCGTAAAATTACCTGTCTCAAGACCTCCAATCCACAAGTAACTAAGAATGTTTTTATCCTCATCAGTGACCTTCCGCACACTCTTAAAAACCGCCGAGAAAAGTTCAGCATCAGTTCGATTCCAGCTCTCCGATCGGTGGAGGAAAAGCTCAGCAAGCCGGTACAGACGAAGCGAGCGAAATGGCTCGAAGAGCGAAAGGAGGAACGTATCTCTACTCTGATCGACGCGACGACGAAAATTAAGGAGGCCATACTTGTTCCATTTATTCGTTTCTCCGATCATCGCAAAAACAATGTGAGGCCGATCCGCCTCAAGCCAAGCCGGGAAGTTGTCAGCGACGATGGAGGAATTGGCGTTCGGAAACCCATGGTTTCTGACTTGGTAGCGCACCGGTCCTGAAGCATTTAAAAGCCGCTCAAGCTGCTCAGGATATCCCATGCCGCGCGGTGCTCCTGTACCGTAGGTATGGGAGTTTCCAATGCAGGCTATGCGAATGGCATCAGAGTCGGAGGGGACCGATGAGGGGGATCCTCGCAGTTCGAGGTAACCGACCAAACGAAGACCGACCTCGATCAAAAACAAACAAAAGAAAACGCCCAGCGTGAGTGCGAAGAGTCGAGAACGAATCGAGTGACCGCTTTTCAAGGTCTTTCTCCAGGATTTAAAAAAACAATGACGAGCTTCGCTTTTAGGCAAGTCCGAAACTCACCGGGCACCTTAAGGAGATCCGCTCTTTGATATTATGTCGGTTTCTTAATGGTTTATGAACTATAATTGAAGTCCAATCTGGACCAATTTTTTTGGAGGACTACTTGGGAGACACCGATATTAAGTTTTCTCCGGAGAATTTATGCAAGCGCTGTGTGCTCCCCGAGGTGAAGCCCATGATCTTCTTCGATTCTCACGGAGTCTGCAACCTCTGCCATGAGCACGACCAGAATCGTGAGCTCGAAGAGGAGGCCAAGCTCCTAGAGTCGGATCTTCTGAAGATCCTGAAAAAGCACAAGGCAAAAGGGAAGTACGACGTCCTTGCGATGTGCAGCGGAGGGAAGGATTCGACGTCGGCCCTCTACTACATGAAGACACGCTATAAGCTAAATCCCCTCGCCTTCATGTTCGACAATGGGTTCGAGTCTGAGGACGCCATCAGGAACGTCGAGCGCGCGGCGGAGAAGCTCGGGGTCGATTTCATGTTCTTCAAGTCCAGTTACATGAAAGACATGTACGGGAAGATCCTCGAAACAAAATCGAAGGCGGTCATCTGCCACCCCTGCTCCCTTTGGTACATGGACCTCGCCTATGAGATTGCGGACCGCCACGAGATTCCCCTCATCATCGCCGGCTGGACCAAGGGCCAGTCGACGAATCAAAAAATCATGAGTAAGTGTGGCTGCAACGCCGCTTCCCCGGAGTTCAAAGACATGAGCGAAGCGACGCGGTCGTTCCTCGACACCTACGTGCGCAATGATCCGCGCTACAAGGACTTTCCGGCGAGCATGGAAGAAGTCATGAAGAAAGCCGCGGAAAGAAAAACTAAGGCCCTCGTCATTTCTCCGCACTGGTTCCTTCCCTTCGGGGCCGAGGTGTATGTGCCGACGATCCAAAAAGAGCTCGGGTGGGAATACCCCCAGCTGAGCTACCCGGGCCGCTCGACGAACTGCATGCTGAATTTCATTTCTGTCTATAACTCGATGAAGAACTATGGCTACACTCACTACCACGTGGAGATGAGTAAGCTCATTCGCCAGAATGTCATCAGCCGGGAAGATGCGATCCGAGACCTCGAGTTCCAGATCAGTAAGTCGCAGCTCAACGCCATCGCGAAGAAGCTTAACTATCAGTATGAGTAGTTCTCGGGGAATTTACCTTGACCACGCGGCTTCCTCTCCGGTGCTCCCGACGGTCGCTGAACTTCTGTTCCGGCTTTACCTAGGCCAGCTCGGCAACAGCGCTTCGCTCCACCGAGCCGGGGTCGGAGCAGCGACGGAGCTCGAGAAGGCGCGCGATGAGCTGGGAAAAGTCCTGGGGGCCAGTCCCGATGAGATCCACTTCACTTCAGGTGCGACGGAGTCAAACAACATCGTCCTCGCTAGCGCGCTCCGATCGGGCCTCGAGCTCGGGCGGGATGAACTCATCATCTCCCGCATCGAACACGCCAGTGTCCTCGAAGCGGCCAGGGCCTCGAGCGCCGTCGTCCGCTATCTAGACGTCGACAAGCATGGTCACATCTCACCGAAGCAGCTACATGAACTCCTCGGAAAAAAGACGGCGCTGGTCTCCGTTCTCCATGCCAACAACGAAACTGGCACTCTCCAAGATCTTACGGCCATCGGAAACCTCTGCCGCCAGAGCGGCGCCTTGTTTCACTCTGACGGGGCCCAGGCCCTGGGCAAGGTCCCTCTGAACCTTGGCCAGACCCCGTTAGACTTTTACACCTTCAGTGGGCACAAGATTCACGGTCCGAAGGGGATCGGAGGGCTCTACGTGCGGACGGGGGTTTCCCTCGGACCTCTTTTTTTTGGAGGCCGCCAGGAAAATGGCCTAAGGCCCGGAACCGTTCCGGTCGAGCTCGCCGTGGCCATGGCCGCTGCTGCCCAGGCGTTTACTGTGGAGTCCCGGGACTACCTCGCCAATCTGAAACACCAACTTCGCGCAGCACTGAGGGCATCTTTCCCAACCCTCAGGCTCAACGGTGACGCCACCCAGAGTTTACCGAACATCCTAAACTTTGCCTTGCCTGGCCACACGGCAAGGCCCCTCCTTCAGGCCCTCGACGCCAGGGGAATTCGAGCCTCCGCAGGATCGGCCTGTCAGTCAGGGAAGACTTCCCCGAGTCACGTGCTCCTCGCGCTGGGTCTTTCAGAGGCACAGGCCCTCGAGGCCATCCGCGTGAGCTGGGGCATCGACACCACGGCCCAGGAGATCGACGCGTTTGTTCTGGCCCTGAAGACTATTTTGCAGGCTTCACAAACGGAAGCATGAGCTTAGCGATCTCACCGTAACCGGCTTCGTTTAAATGCTGATCAGTTGGTCCTGCGTGCGTCGAGAAGTACCGGTCCGCCTGCGGCCCTTTTCCGGAGAGCTCGAGGAGCTCTGCCGTGACATCAAGGAGCTCAATTCCTTGCTTGTCGTTCCGACTCCGCCACCATTTCCTGACGATGTGATCGACCGGTCTCCCCTTGCCGTTTCTCGTCGGAGGATAGGTCTGAAACACGACCCTCGCACCGACCCCTCTCGCGGCGCTGACGATCCGCTCGAGGTCGAAGATTAGCCAGTCTTCTTCGAGCTGA
Organism: Pseudomonadota bacterium; assembly: GCA_027487685.1. Lineage (GTDB taxonomy): Bacteria > Bdellovibrionota > Bacteriovoracia > Bacteriovoracales > Bacteriovoracaceae > Peredibacter. Next base: position 70,050 of record JAIYDC010000046.1, read on the forward strand.
TCCTTCGACACGATGTCGGAGAACTTCACCAACCCGAAGCGTTCCTCGTTGCGCCGGAGCTGAGATCGCAAGCTGTCCACGAGCTCCGGTCGATGGGCGAGGCGCTTCAGGAGCATGTTGATGTAATGAAGTCCAGGGCTCAAGGGATTTAACTCCAGCGCTCGGGTGAGAGCGGCGACGTACTTCGGAAGTTTGCTCTTCAGAGGGGAGGTACTCAGGTGCATCAAACTCATGGTATGCGTCGGGTAGTACTCGAGCATCTCAAGCACCGTATCCGGGCGATGAGAATGCTTCAGAGAATCGCCGCCAGGGTTCTGGAAGAACTGCGCGATGGCCATCAGCTTAGCGGGAGTGACTCTGGACTCGAGAGAGCGCCGCAAGGCTTTGACGTCCGCAGTCACGAGGTCAGGCCGCAGATTCTCAAGGTCTCGAAAGATTCTCCAGACCGGGTAGGAAAAGGCGCTCTGGTCAAACTTCACGGCGGCTTCGAGGGCCGGAAAAAAGTCTTCGACTTTCTTCGCTTTGACCCAGAGAGAATCTGCGACCATTCGGGTCGCGATCGGATTCCTGGGCCCATGGACGACCATGAAACTAAGCATCTGCCGCGCTTCCGTCAACGCCTCTTCAGAGATCTCGCTCATGCGGAAGTACCCACCCTCGAGGGCACCGATCCAAAGGTACCCCAGAAGAATTTTATCTTCGGCAGTGACTTTCTTGAGGCTCGTGAACGTATTGGAGTAGAGCTCAGAGTCGGTCTGTCCCCAGCTCTCCGAGCGGCCAAGGAAGAGCTCAAGGAGTCGGTAGATCCGGAGGGAGCGAAAGTGATCGGCCCAGACGGCCGATGGGGTCGGAGTCTGATGCTTTTGGCGGCGGAGAAATTCCGTGAGTCCGTAGTGGTTCCACTTGTTCGGCTCTCCCACCATCGCAAAGATGACTTGCGGACGATCTCTTTGGAACCAGGTCGCGGCATTATCCGCAACGAAAGAGGAATTTGCGTTCACTAGCCCACGGTTAAAAACCTGAAACCCTTGCGGCCCAGGGCCATTGAGAAGCTTTTCGAGCTGCTGCGGATAGCTCATTCCTTTCTTGGCGCCGGCACCGTAAGTAAATGAGTTCCCCAGACACGTAATGCGAAAGGTTTCAGCGCTCGCGGGCGGTGCGACCTGTGCGGTCCTGGTCTCCAAGTATCCGATCAATCTGAGGGTCGCTTCGAGAACGAAGAGGCAAAAGATGAGACCAAGGGTGAGGGCGCTGGCCCGGGCAAAGAATTTCATTTTCGTAAGCGACGGAGACCATTTCATCATCATTCCTTATGACCTTGGACCCAGGAGCGCATGTGTGCGAAGAAAAGTTTCCATCAGGCGCGCAACTTCTCCATAGCCCTTGGCGCTGAGGTGATTATCCTGGGGTCCGTAGTCGTTGGTGTAGAACTGCTCGCGGTTCCCGGCCTTCTCCATGATGCCCTGGAGTTCGCGCCCCACATCCTGGAAGAGCAGATCTCTTTTGTCTCGCCGGGCCCTCCACCAGGCGCGAAGAAGCAGATCGACTTCGCGAGTGCCTCCGAGTCGGTTCGGAGGGTAAGTTTGAATCACCACAGTCGCACCGGCGGCCCGGGAGTTGGAAATGATGTCTTCAAGATCCGCGTAAAGCCAGTCGGCATCGAGCTTACTCAGAGAGATCATGTCCATCAGGTGCGAACTCCCGAGGCCATGAGGGTGGTTCTGGAGGCTGGCCTCCAACCGTTCCTTGAGGGCCGAGAGTTTGCCTTGATCCTTTCGGAGGGGACCGAGGAAATGGGTGTTCGGACTTAGAGGATTAAGCTCGAGGATCCGCGCAACTGCCTTAAAAACACTCTCCTGGTGGGGACCGAATTTTGAGCGGGTGATGAACGTCAGTGTCATGTGGTGGGTTGGGTAGTACCGGAGCATTTCCAATCGGCGCTCAAGGGAGAGCGCTTCTGGACGAAGGAAGCCAACCTTAAAATACTGCTCGAGCTGGGGCAATTCTCGAGCAGGAATCCGGGCCAGGACGGTGGCGTACGAGGCCTTGAGTCTCTGACTCATGAGCCCCGGTTGAGATCGCTGGACAAAGCGCAAGAACCTCCAGACTCGGAAATTGAAGGCCTCATCCGCCGCGAGAGCTCGGTCTATCGCATGGGCCATCTCCGATGCTGGACGTTTCAAATAAAATGCATTCTCCGCGAGGAGCCGCCAAGCAACGATGTTCTTGGGTTCCCGGGCCACGAGAACCTTCAAGGACTCCTCGACTTCTCGCCGCTGAACCGTACTCAAAAGAGTCATGTCCAGGTGTCCCAGTTCGAGGACTCCGATCCAAAGATACCCAAGAATGAACTTCCCCTCTTCCGTGTCCTTCCGAGCGCGCTTGAAGGTCGACGAGTAGGCCTGGGCATCGGTCTGATTCCTGCGATGCGGACGATTCCAAAGGAGCTCGACGAGCCGAAACGTGCGAAGCCATCTCAAGGCATCGAGTCTCTCGAGGACCCCCGCGCCAACGCTGGCCTTCGTTCGCTGGAGGAAGTTCCAGTACCCGTAGCGATTCCACACGTTGGGTTCCCCGACCATCGCAAACACGATCTTCGGTTTCGTTTCCTGAAGCCATCCTGGGAGTTGCTCAGAGACGAACGAGGAATTCACGTTCATGAGACCTAGGTTCGTTACTGCGACATGGTCCCCCAGGGACTTCGCTAAGAGACGTTGAAGCTGATCCGGATAGCTCTCCCCCTTTGGGGCACCGGCCCCGAAAGTATAAGAATTTCCCACACACAGGATCCGCAGCGCTTGATCGGCTCGTGGCCGTGACGGAAGTGAGGTAGCAGACGTCATGACCAGTGCGAAGACCCGGAGCGCGACCTCGAGGCTTGCGATGGCGAAGAGGATTCCAAACAAACACACCAGAGCGCGAGAAGAAAACTTCTTCATAGGATCTGAGCTTAGCACGTGAAAAAGGTTCGGGTGAATTCAAATTAGTCGGTGGAATCTTAAGATTGAGAGGGCGAGAAGCGGAGCTAGATCCGCAGCGAACGGCACTTGGACTTGACGACTTCGCTCGGGTCTTTTTCGGAGCAGCTCTGGATGAGCTCTCGGAACAGTTTCCGCTGATCCGTGGACAGCATCTCGATCATCTCAAGGGCGCGAAGCCGGACGGGGAAGGGACTTATGGAGAGGGATTTTTTGAGCAGGGCCAGGTACCGCTCCGGGTTCTCCGAAACGTCTTTCTCAATGACTTCCAGGACTTTAATCCGGAGTTCAAAACTCGGGTCATCGAGCACCGCCGAGAGGACCTCCAGACTCGGAAGTCGGCGCTGTTGGTTGAGGGCCCCCAGGAGCGCGATCCGAAGCGACGACGGCACTTTGACCTCCGTGAGATCCAGGCGAGTGGCAACCTCATCGACGATGGCCTTTCCTCGGACACCATCCGTAAGAGACAGAAGCGTCAGGTAGTACACACCGGTTCGAACCTCTGTCACATCCATGGTTCTGGTGAGCTCGAGCAGTCGAGGAACGAGAGAGGGCCGGGGAAGCTTCGTGATCACCGTCAGGGCCAGGCGTTCATCGAGGGACTTCGGGCCAAGGGCCTTTTCGAGCTCCTGATCAAGATTTTTCACCTTCAGAAGCTCCGCTCGGGCCTCTTTGGCCTGGGCCTCATTGGCAAGCTTCTCTGCGGCTACCTTCCACGGCATACACCATCCGGGGGAAGCCACAAAGAGACTAAAAATTATGTAACCTAAACGCACAGGACGCTCCTGAAATGTTGGCCGCGAGGTCCTCGCGGCATTGCTTCTTCACCACACCCTCGAGGGTGGAGAGGAACGTCGTGATGCCCTCATCACCGTAGGAGACTCGGTTCGACATGACATAAGCGGTGCTCGGTGAAACCTCCGGGAACCGGCCGTTCGTTAAAAAATGCAGGTTACTGTCACAGGCGAGAGAGGAATAGATCGACGGGGCCCGGCCCCGACGAGTCGCCTCTTCGAACGCCCGCGCCTCTTCCGTGTGACCCGGTCGCGTGCGCCGGTACCAGTTGTAGTCCACACTCCCGTTTCGATTGACGCGCGGGGGAGAGAAACTCGGACCACCGCCGTCACGAGCATGGCCGTCGTAGAAAACCATTTCATCCCCGTTCGTGATCGACGACCGCCAGACACCCCTCACGTAGGCACTCCGGCAGATCTGATGCCGCTGCTCATCCCCTGGCGCACAGGAGGATTCAAGGGACTGCTCGCTCACCGCTGGGGGAGAATTTCGGGCAACACAACTCTCCACCTGCGACGGGGCGACGGATCGACAGAACCGGTTGCGGATAAACTGCTGAGTCGAACTTCGGTTCTGGCGATCGCTTGTGGAGAGAGACGCCCGGACGATTCGGATTCGGATCGGTACTTGCCGTCCGTCGACCTGGACCGTTTTCGTCAGAATCTCTGGATCATCACTGCGGGAAAAGCCGCAGGTTGTTTGGTAATTCTGTCTCCCTCCGCAGGATGCCCGTTCTCGGCTTAAGGCATCCTTTTCTGCCTGGGTCGCATTGTACCGGCCCACGGGCCAGAGCTGAAAAGATACCGGACACGGAGCGGTCAAGGTCCGGATGAGTTCGTTAACCCAATATTCACTGGCGATGTAATCTGAGCGCGTTCCATCTGAGTCCATGTAGCCAGTAGCATAGGTGACGTTGAGGGTTCCGTCGGAGAACATCTGGTTGTAACGGTTAGCACACGCAGGAGAGGGAGGAGTGGCCTCCGCCGGGGGCGGGGATGGATCACAGATGACTTCGGGTCCTCGGGTTGCCTGCTCTGAAACACGGAGGCATTGGGCCAAACCGGAAGGTTCGGAGGAATCGCAAATCTGGGCATGGCCTAAAGGTGTAAAGAGATAGAGCGACACAAGTAGGGAGAGCATACAACCTCCACCCACATTTTAGACTGTGCAGCGGTAAATGCAAGAATAAGCGGGGCTAGAAAATCTGACCGGTGTCGAAGCTCCGGTCCGGGCCTAGCCGTGGGATCTTATGCTAGGATCGGAACATGGAAAGACAAACAGAGTTTCAAGTCCAATGCCCGTTCTGTGGTGAACACATTTGGATGGAGTTTTATCCAGAGGACGGACAGCAGCAGGAAACCATCGTGGACTGCGAAGTCTGCTGCAACCCGATCCTCTACACGGTCACTTTCTCATCGAGGGGTGAGACCAGAGTCACCGCCGACCGCGCCCAGTGAATCGCCTCACGCTTTGCGCTCGATGAGCTCGATCTTGTAGCCGTTCGGATCTTCGATGAAGGCGATCACTGTGGTTCCGTGCTTCATCGGGCCTGGCTCGCGGACGACTTTCCCGCCTTTTTGTCTTACTTTCTCACACGTCGCGACGATGTCATCGGTGCTCAAAGCAATGTGCCCGAAGGCGTTCCCTAGATCATAGGAGTGCTTTCCGTAGTTGTAGGTCAGTTCGATGCACGGATCGTCTTTGGTCTTCCCGTAACTTAAGAACGCCAGGGTAAACTCGCCTGCCGGGTAATCCGTTCTTGAGATCAGATTCATGCCGAGAACTTGAGTGTAGAAGCTGATGGATTCATCCAGGTGATTGACTCGGATCATTGTGTGGAGGTACTTCATGGGCGGTCCTTTGGTGAGTAGGCAGCTTACCAGAATAGCTATTTTCAAACACTAAAAAGTCGGAGAAAATCTGACCACCATGGAGCATTATGTTTGAACTCACAGCGGCTAACCTGACCTCTCTTTTCACCCTCACGGCGATGGAGACAGTGCTCGGAATCGATAACATCATCTTCATCGCCATCCTCGTCGGTCGCCTCCCCGTTGAGTCGCAGAATCAGACGCGCAACATCGGCATCGCCCTAGCGCTCGTGATCCGAATCATCCTCCTCTTCTCGATCAGCTGGATCATGACGCTGACTGAGCCTCTCTTCAACCTCCTCGATCACAGCTTCTCGGGCCGTGATTTGATCCTTCTCGGCGGGGGCCTCTTCCTCCTCGCAAAGTCGACGTTTGAGATTCACCACAAAGTGGAAGGAGATCCGCAGATTCACCTTCCCGAGGCCCAGGCGAGTGGAAAGAAACCGCCGCGCCCGGGCATGATGCTAGTTCAGATCCTGGTCCTAGATATCGTGTTCTCTCTGGATTCTGTGATCACGGCCGTCGGGATGGCCAATCACGTTCCGATCATGGTGGCCGCGATGGTTCTTTCGATGGTCATCATGCTGATTTCGGCGAAGGGCATTTCGAATTTCGTCGACCGGCATCCGACGATCAAGATCCTCGCTCTCTCCTTCCTCCTCCTCATCGGAGTCATGCTCGTGGCCGAAAGCTTTGGCGCGCACGTGTCAAAAGGCTACATCTATTTTGCGATGGCCTTCTCGCTCGTGGTCGAGCTCCTCAACATGCGGTACCGAAGGAAGAGAAGTGCCCCCGCTTAGCGGAGGCTGTGGCTACTGGTATTCTTTTGGGATGAGATCAGCGTTGAGGTGGCGGAGGACCTGCAGCACCTTCGCGAGGTGAAGATTTTCATCTCCGCTCTCGAGGCGCTTCAGGAAGGCCAGTCCAACGCCCGAGCTCTTCGCGAGTTGCTCCTGGGTGAAGCCACGGTCCTTGCGTCGTTTCCGAATGAAGTAAGCGACCGCTCCGAGTTCTCGTTCGATTTCCGCGTTTGATCTTCGGCCAACGTCCATGTCGCCTCCCTTTCTACTTACTCATTCTAATGGGAATCGAACATTTCGCAAGCCCTCTGAGGAGCGACGCCGGCATCGGACCATGTAGGACCGGCCTCTAGTCCGCAAACTCAGAGTACTCCGCAGTCTCGGTCGCCTCGAGAGGTCGGTCTTCCGGCTCGAGCATCGCCGCGTGATCGATCACTTGCTCCTTGGGAATCTTCCTCTTCTTATAGAAATCAGGAACAGAGTTCTCGGCCTTCATCTCGGTGCCGCTCGACGGCTTTCGCTCCTCAAATGACTGAGCAAACGCCGCAACGGCCGCATCTTTTTTCGCCCGGAGAATGGCCAGGGCAGATCTTCCACGACCGTCTTTCACCCGGAAATCGGCCCCTTGCTCTTTCCAGTAGGATAGCAGAGGGAGGCATTCACTTTCGGCCGCAAGAGAAAGCGGTGTCGCTCCGTCCTGGGCACGAGAGTTCCAACCGATCTTACCCTTGTTCGAAAGATCACCCACGAGGCGGTGGGAGCACCAAGCACTTGCCATGTGTAACAGCGTCCATCCATTCTTTCCGTAGCGAGTGTCGAGTGCAGGGCTCGCATCAAGAAGAACTCTTAACAAGTGAGCGTTATTCTTTTTCACTGCGAGGGTCATGATGTCGAAGGGGGCCTGGGAATCCTGCTTGATGAACGGCTCCCCCCGGTCCACCAGGCCTCGCCCGAACTCCACCCGCTCGAAGTAGGCCACTCCCTGGGCCACGGTGTACGAATTCCCATCGATGACTGGGAGAACACTGTGAACATCACCCCCGGCGTCTAGGAACCGATTAAAGGAGACGGGGTCGTTCTTGATGAGCGCCAGGAGAGCGTCGTCGACCGAGGCCGGCTGCCCGAGGTGGCCTCGAGTATGGTACGTCCAAAGGCCCCCAAGAAGAGAGGCCCCGATCCCTGAAACGAGAGCACAGATAACGAACTTCCTGTTCACAGAATCCCCCCATGGAATAGGTCGAAGCTCACTAATACTACGCCCAGACGAGAACTGAGATTCAATCGAAATCTTCGGATCCCAAAGTTTTCAGGATCCTATGAAACTTCACAACTCGCGCCAGCGCTCCAGGGTGCCAGGAAGATTTGGCAGTTAGGGATATTGAGCTACAATGAATGAGTGAAATTCCTCCTGACCTTGACTCTCCTAACGACTCCGCTCCTCCTCTGCGCCTCCCCGGCCGAGGAGCGGGTCGACAAGCGGATTTCCTTCCTAGAGAAGGCGCAAGAACTCTTCGAAGCTCGGGCGAACTTCGCGGCCAACCGGCTCGACTCTTTCTTCGCCACTGAGCGCGCCGACGACGAATTCGGACGAAGCCGGATCCGCATCCGGTCTCAGTACCTGCTTCGCGAGCGCGCGGCCTCGGACCTTAACAACCAGTACCGAATCAACCTGAAGCTTCCTCACCTCGAGGACAAGTTTAAGTACGAATACTACAAGGATAAGGAGCGAGAGAAAAAACATCGGCCCCAGCAGGAGGAGATTCTCAGTGCGCAGGAGCGAGAGATCCTGAAGCACAATCGGCTGAAAGAAAACTGGCTCTTTAACACAGACATCGGCGTCGGCGTCGCCATCCCACCGCGGCTCACGACGAGAGCGCGCGTGCGACGGAACTTCGAGGCCGGACGGTTCATCCACCGCTTCGTCGAACAGCTCACCTACGTCACAGACCAAAGTGGCTTAGTCGAAGAAACTTTCCTCGACTCGGACACCATCATCGCTCCCGATCTCCTGTTCCGCTTCGTTAACTACAAGCGCTGGAAAGTCCTCGAGAAAGAGCTCTTCACGAATCACGGGCCCACCCTCCTCCACCGAGTGACGGAGAACGACGCCTTCAACTACAGTGCGACTCTCCAGAACGTCTACGAAGACGGAACCATGTTTTTGAACAACTACCGACTTGCTGTGAACTATCGAAGGAACCTCTACGATCAGTGGATCTACCTCGATGTGATTCCAGGAATCGACTTTCCGAAGATCTGGTCATTCCGCCGGACTCCGTTCCTCACCTTTCAACTCGAAGTTCTGTTCGGTGGTTCCTAGGCAAAAAAAAGGGCCCTCGGAAGGGCCCTTGCGAAGTCTTAGAGGGTTGCGATCAACGGTGCGATCAGAAGAGAAACGACGGACATGACCTTGATCAGGATCGCGATCCCTGGACCGGAGGTGTCTTTGAACGGATCACCGACCATGTCACCGACGACGGCGGCCTTGTGGGTGTCTGTGCCTTTCTTCTCTCCGGCGAGCTTACCTTTCTCGATGTACTTCTTGGCGTTATCCCAAGCACCACCGGCGTTCGCCATGAAGAGGGACATGGTTGCACCGACGGCAAGAGCACCGGCGAGGAGACCCGCAAGAGACGCCGGGCCCATGAAAAATCCTACGAGCACGGGGGAGAAGATCGCGATCATGCCCGGAAGGATCATTTGCCGGAGTGCCGCAGACGTCGCGATGTCCACGATCTTCGAAGGTTCCGGCTCAGCTTTGAGCTCCATGAGACCAGGGATTTCGCGGAACTGACGGCCGATTTCAACTACGATGGCGCCTGCAGCTTTGCCGACGGCCAGCATGGTAGTGGAACCCACGAGGAAGGGAAGAACCGCACCTAAGAGAATTCCGATGAGGATGTTTGGATCCGTCAGGACGAGCTCCACAGCACCAAGGCCAGAGAGTGAGCGGACGTGGTTAATCTCAATGTTGTAGGCAGAGAAGAGAGCGAGCACGGTGAGGATCGCAGAGCCGATGGCATACCCTTTCCCGATGGCAGCGGTCGTGTTTCCTACCATATCGAGTTCATCGGTGATGGCGCGGACTTCAGGGCCCAGGCCCGACATTTCAGAAATCCCACCGGCGTTATCAGAGATCGGTCCGTAGGCATCAACGGTCATGACGACCGCGGTTCCGCCGAGCATCCCGACCGCAGAGAGTGCGATCCCGTAGAGTCCGAGGTATCTGTTGGAGAGGTAGGCCACGAGAGCAACGATGATCATGGGAATCGCAGTCGACTCCATCCCGATCGCGAGACCGTGAATCACGTTCGTCCCTGCGCCAGTTCTTGCTGACTCAGCGATCTTCGCCACTGGGGTCGAAGAGGTGTAGTAGTCGGTGATCAGACCGATGAGGGTCCCGCCGACGGCACCGATCGTGAGGATCGCAGTGACAGACTGGGTGATGTTAAGGCTCGACATGATCACGTAAGAGGCAACGGCGAGGACCAGCGGCGGAAGGATCAGGGCCCCGCGAAGGACCTTGGCCGGATCCATATTTTTCATCATCCGCGCAATGAAGATGCAAAGAATTGAAACGATGAGACCAACCGCAGAGAGAACGAGCGGCAGACCAACGGCCACGATCTTGTTCATCGAAGCGTCAGCTTCGGAGACGAGCATCGGAAGCTGAGAAGAAGTGATGGCGATGGCCATGGCGGCGACGATGGCCGCAACCATGGACTCGTAGATATCAGCGCCCATTCCGGCCACGTCACCGACGTTGTCACCCACGTTATCAGCGATGACCCCTGGGTTCCGGGGATCGTCTTCTGGAATGTTTTCGATGACTTTCCCGGCGATGTCGGAACCGACGTCAGCGGCTTTCGTGTAGATCCCTCCCCCGATTCGAGCGAAGAGTGCGATGGATGATGCACCGACAGCAAACGAGTGGAGAACGGTCGAAAGAATTCGGTCTTCAGAGTTTTGAAAAATAAGGTAGATCGCGCCGAGACCGATGGATCCAAGGCCCGCGACTGAGAGACCCATCACTGCACCGCCATCGAGGGCCGTGAGAAGAGCGAGAGGCTTGGACCCCGTCCTAGCGGCTTGGGTGGTCTTCACGTTGGCGTAGGTCGCGGCTTTCATGCCTACGTAACCCGCAAGGAGAGAAAGGAAAGCACCGAGGATGAAGGACCCGGCGGCCAGGCCCCCGAGGCCATAACCGATCAGAGCGCCGACGACGACGCAGTAGATCGCAAGCACTTTGTACTGCCGAAACAGGAAGGCCATTGCACCTTCGCGGATATAGCCCGCGATGCGCTCCATGGTTTCCGTTCCTTTACCGAGGCGCAGAACCTGCATATAAAAGAAAGCGGCGATGGCGAGACCAAGTACGCCAAAGATCACAGGGGTCTTAACCCACATCAACCAAGAATCCATCATGATGATCTCCCTAAGAATTTCCAATAAAGAAGTGTACAGGGTTTTGTACAAAAATTGACAGGTATCGTCTATGTAAATCAGGTCGTTTAAGGGCGCCAATGGCCGAGCGCGCCGCAGTAACGGAACGAGAAATCTAGTCGACCAGGAGGTTAAACTTTCCGTGATCCACGATGCGTAGCCCCTTCTCTCCGAAGGTCAACATGTCCGCAAACTTTTTCTCCCAGACCAAATCTTCCACCATGTAGGTGTGAACCTCGTGAATGGTTTGGCCAAAGGTGCTGTCAGTCCCGATCGTGGTGACCAGGAACTCGATCTGACAATTACGCATGGCAGCCTCGGTCATTCCATAGAGCGGACTTGATTCATCGATCACGTGAATCACGGTCATGCTGATGGCGATCATCGGAGTATGATTGCGCAGGAGCTTCAGGTCGATGAACCGCAAAAAGGGTTTCCCTTCGGCGGTGGTCACGCGCTTCATGCCCGTCAAATGAATCCGGGTATCGATGATCTGGTTACTCCGCGTATTGGCGATCCGAAACATGAGGACGCGCTGGCCATCGAAGTCGGTCACGATGATGTTGTCCGTGAAATCGATGCGCGCCGTGGGCCGGGAGAACTTCGTGAAGAAAAAACCCGTGAGGATGGCAAGGATCACGAGCCCCATGATGGACTGAATCGTCACGAGGACGTTGGCGTAGGTTGAGGCCGGCGCAAGGTAGCCGTATCCAATCGTGCCCAGCGTCTGGACACTAAAAAAGAAGGCCGAAGCCCAGGACCCATCGGAGTTCTGAATCGCCCCCGGGTCGAGCCAGTAGAGAGTTGCGAACAGCGAGTTCAGGAGTAAGATCACTACCAGGAATAAACCCAGCGAGCGGACCCAGCCCATGGCCAGGAGGTCGTGGTAGAGATCATAGCGCGCTCGGGCCGGAAGATTCTTTCGTACAACGTTAAAAGGTCTTTTCATGAAAGACTATTGTAAGTACAAGGTGCAGGATGAGCAAGGATCTCACACGACGGCGGACGCTGATCGACCAACTGGAGGGCCTCGAGGCCCAGCGCATGAGCTGCCGTGGCTGCCCGGGCACGTGCTGTACGTTCGAGGCCAATTCGATGATGGTCACCCCTCTCGAGGCGCTTGAACTCATCGGTTACCTTCAAGGAGCGAGGAAACTCCTCCCGGACCTCAGGGAGAAGCTCCAGTCTACCGTCGACCGGTATCGGCTGGAGGCGAAGTTTTCTGGGGCGCGGTCGTACCTGCGAAAGACGTACACTTGCCCCTTTTTCATTGAGGGAGAACTCGGGTGTCCACTCCCCCGCTCTGTGAAACCTTATGGGTGTCTTGCCTTTAACTCCCATCACGTCGAGCTGAAGGCGACCGAGCACTGCTTTTCCGAGGTTGAACTTCTCAGGCAGAGAGAGGAACTTTTTTCTGAAGAGCGAGCAGAAAACGACCGGCTTCGGAAGGAGCTCGGGCTGGCCTGGGAAAAGGCCCCGATCCCCAACGCTCTCCTCGACCTCTGGGACAAGGTCCCGCACACTTCTCCGTAAGCGCCGCTTGCGGAGAAGTGTGCGGGAACCGTTTAAAGGGACTTCCGCATCAGACGGGCAGACTTTTCGACAGACTCTTCCTTAAAGCTTCCTTCGGCCCGTGGATCGAGGGACGCTGGACGGACATCCGGAGTGATCGTCAAGTTGGCAAGCTGCGCCTCGAGAGCGGTCACCTTCGCCCGAAGAGTGCGAATCTCGGCGTCCACTTGGGCGCGCATAGACCGGGGCCAAGTGCCGGTTTGATACATCTCCAGAAGCTGTTTCGCAGACGCAAGCTCCGCAAGGAGTGAGGCCCGGGCCTGGGCCTTGGTTCGATCGAAGACCCGGTTAAAGGAGTCGGCGATCCGAGCGACCAGGATCGTCTTCTCTTCAGTGGTGCAAGAGCTGCAGTTCTTTACCATGTGCCTCTCAGAGAGCGCACCGACAGTGTAGGAACCGTTTCCTGAGACTTCGCAGGCCGCGTGGCCTTCGTACTGGTGACCCGCAGGACAGATGTCATGGAGGAAACCGGTGCTCTTGCCGTTTCCATCGCTGTGGCGGGCCTCGTGGAAGAGGGTCCCGAGGCGGGAGACAGAGTTCGACGGCGCGTTGACATCCGTCTTATTGATCCAGAAGCCGTCGTAGAAGAGGCCAGACCCAACCTGAAGGATGCCGGTGCGTGCGGATTTCACGGAGACCAGATCTCCGTCCATGTCTAACCCGAGGAGAACGTCGGCCTTCTTCCCGGTGAGGTAAACTGCGCCTCCGAGGTTCGACATGACGATCTGAACTACGTTGATGCTGTTTCCGGACATCCCATCTGGAAGGGGCGACTTCGGGTACTTAAAAAACAGTTTCGGGCGAGCACGGAAGTTCCGCTGAAGGTCGTAGCTCTCACCGACGATGTAGCGAACACGGTTATAGATCCAGTTGTGGAGATGATCCCCGGTTCCGGCAGAGAGACCGGTCGTCGCGAGGAACTCCGCGTCCGACTCAGTGACTGGGGTTGTGAAAAGATACCGAAGGTCATTTTTTAAGCTCGTCACCTGATCGGCCGGAACTGAGGATTGGAAGTTGATGCCTCCGAACTCCTCAAGGGCATGGGCAGAAGATAAGCAACTAAGAACAGTGAGAACGGCGAGGAATTTCATGAGTCACTCCAATTGAAAAAAGGTGAAGCCTTTTAACACGGAGCAGCGCAAGCACCAGGGCTTATGAAAAGATTATCTACTCAGCAGCTCAGGGGAGCTGGGAGCTGAGCTCGAGCACGTTTGCAGGAACCTTCGTGTCACTTAAGGGGACAAACACCCGCCAATTCTTCATCTGGGTGACCGTGTTCTTCCAGCAAACGGCACGAACGGCCGTGACTACATCGTCGCTCTCGGCGCAGGACTTCAGCAGCTGGAGGGTCTTTTCTCGGAGCGCTGGATTCTTCTCGGCCCGGTCGATGAGCTGACCCACCAGACGACCACCATTCATGACGACTTCTGGGGTGTGATGAACTTCGTCGTCACTCAGGTCCTTGAGGTCGGCGATGGTCGGGAACTCGTCCAATGAAGGCAGTTCGGGGGCCTGGCCCGCTGGAACTCCAACCTCCGCGGGCTTCTTCATCGGCTTAGCAACAAGATCTTCCTTTTTAAACTCTTGAGGCCGGGTGAGGGTTTCTTCGTCAGGCTCAACGATCTCCTCTGGAGAGGGAGGATTTTTGAGGAGGACTGCACCGAGGCCAAGGACCGCAGCGATCAGAATGAGGTAGCGCTTTTTCATCGGAGTGATCTTAGCATGAGGGGCGCGGTCTTCGACACTGGTTCTTCCGAAAAAGTGCCTTCGGCGGTAGCGTCGCGGAGCCGGAGGGGTGCATCCGAAGTGACGTTAAACGCTCTGATGCGTTCATCGAGTTGGTAGATCCTGTTAGCGAGGTTATGCACCTCTTCAGCGACCTGTGCCTGCTGCGGTTCAGGCCATTCCTGGGTGACGTAAGTGGTTTTAACCTGCTCGAGAGCATCCCTCTCTTGCTCGAGCTTTCTGCGTTCCTCGAGTTTCGCTGAATCGGTTCCGCGGATCACTCTGCTGAAGGCGTCCGCAATTTGCGTCGAGAGGATGGCCTTCTCTTCCGTCGTGCAGGTAGTACAGTTTTTGAGGAGGTGCCGCATCGCTAGGCCTCCAACGGTGTAGGATCCGTTACCGATCAGCTCGCAAGCATGGTTCCCAGCGAAAAGATGGCCCGGAGGGCAGACTTCATGGAGAAAGCCAGCCCCTTCGCCATTTCCATCACTGTGTCTGGCTTCATGGAAGAGGATTCCTCCGCGGGCGACGGAGTTTGCCGGTGCGAGGGGGTCAGTCTTGTTGATCTGGAAAAGGTCGCTGAAAAGCCCAGGCCCCACTTGAAGGATCCCCGCCCGAGTCGACCGGATGAAAACAAAGCGCCGATCGAGGTAGAGGCCGTAGAGCTTGTCGCTCTTTTTTCCTAAGAGGTAGACCAGGCTTCCGATGTTGGCCATGACGATTTGTATAGAAGTCATTTGGGTCCCTCGGAGGGCCGCAGGAATTGGACTCTCCGGGTACCGGAATCCAAGCTTCGGTCGACGGATGAGGGCGCGGTCAATGTTGAAGTCTGTACCAACGATGTAGCGGACACGGTTGTTGAGCCAGTTATGGAGCACAGGACCCGAGCCATCCGCAAGGCCGGTCACCTGGAGAAATTCGGCGTCGGGGTTCTGATTGGGGTTGGTGAACACATACGAGAGGTCGGTCTTCAAGGCCGAGAGCTGGTCCTCCGGAACGGAGGAGTGGAAGCGAATTCCCCCAAAGCTTTCCATCGCCTGGGCGGAGGATAGGGAAGCCAAAACCATGAGAATTGCAAAGATTTTCATCTCGTGTTCCTTGAAAGAGCCATGTGCAATTTTAACACGGGGCCTTTCTTACACACTTTGGAGTGAAAGTTTTACAACCGGAGGTCGATGATCGTCGAAATTTTACCAGTCCTCGGGTTCCGAGGAACGGCCTCCACAGGCAGCACTTCAATGTTCTTTCGGAAGGTTAAATAATCGATGGTGTCTTTGAGATCCCTGGAGGATTGAAAGAGGTCTGCCAAAAAAGCCTCCGGATCCATGGGCCCTGGGCCCTGCTCATAAGAAATCGATAGAACCTCTCGAACGGAGACCTCCTGTATCTCCTCAGAAATCCGAACCTGGTAGGTGAGAATCCCATACTTCGCAAGACAGCTCTCGATGTCCGACGTGGGAAGGCGGCAAGACCAGATGAGAATCGTGGTATCGATCCGCCCGAGGAGCCGGAAGCGCTTGTCCGGTCTTCCACAGGCACACCCCTCGATCCACTCCACTCGATCACCCGTCCGGTAGCGGCGCACGGGCATGGAATCTCGGATGAGAGAAGTCACCACCGCTTCTCCATCCACGACTTCGAGCTCGACCAGGTCCGAAAACAAGTGGTGCTCCCCGGGCCCGCAGTGGTTGCACTGATAGCCGATGACTCCTGCGTCCACCGACGCGTATCCAGCAGAGCCGAAGACATGCGTGTTCCAAACCTTACGCAGGTAATCCTGCCGTGGCCCCGAGAGCGCTTCACCCGCATAAAACACGAAAGGAACGTCCAAGGCCTCTCCCTGCGAGAGCGCAAATTCGGCGGTGGCCACGAGCATCGAAGGAATCCCCAGCACCACCTGGGGCCTAAACTTCTTCAGGTAAAAAAGGATGTTCTCTTGCGCGCACAAGCCCCCGATCGGAAGCTGGATGGCACCGATTTTCTCCAGCGCTTTGTCCACACACAGAAACGACGACCACAGGTTCCCGGCGACGAAAAGGTTCGCCACTGTCATCCCGGGCAAGATCCCTTGTGCGCGGAAGTTCTCCGCCAGCATGTCACTCATGTAATCGAACTCTTCGTAGCTGAAGTGAACGAACTTCGGTTCGCCCGAAGTGCCACCGGACGAGAAGATGTAGCCCTGGGGATGGGCGCGTTGAGAGAAGGCCAGCTTGAGGGCAGAGGCGTCGTGGGTAGGGCCCGGGGCTTCCCCGTAGTCGACGGCCCGGAGTTCATCTCCAATGAAATGCACGAGGTCTCGGAGCACGAAGCGCCCATCATGAGGCGCGCCCTCCATGCCCCAGGTGATGGTCCCGAGGGGTGCAAACCGCTTGATACCTGTGGTGCAGAGTTCGTAAAGGAAGCTCGCCTTCTCTTCAGCTGAGACGAGGTAACTGCAGGATTGGAGGTAGTAGGAAAATGGCGCCAGGAGGTCGTGGAGTTCGGTGAAGTCCCGGAAGCGCTTCACGATCAGGGAACGGTGAAGCGGAGACGGTTTTGGATGCCGATTGTCCTCTAAGTGGATCAGGTGCTGAGGGCCGGACAGAATGCGGCCCTCGTCCATGAGCTCCGAGTAAAAGCCTCGGTAGCGCTCCTTCAAGATTTCCGTCGCCTCATCTTCGTCCACCGCGCCTCGGCCCGGTGCCTCGACGAAGGCAGCATCGAGTTCTTTAAGAAGTGCGGCTTCCGAGACTCCTTCCTGGAGGTAGAGGTTCTGCGGAGAGGCGCAGGCCGACTGGTCCCAGGGAACGATGTCGGAAACAACCTTCTTTGCCACGACGGCAAGATCTTTCCCTGCCACCCCGTCAGCGGTTAGGACCTGAAGCGAGAGCTTGGGCCCGAAACCCAGGAGCTTCACCTTGGCAGGGAGACTCCGCTGGTAGCTCGCGATCATCTCCTCACCGCCCCAGGCGATGATGGCGTCGACCCGACGCTTAAGAAAACTCTCCGTTTCCTCATCGCCACCCTTCCAGTGAAGAACGGCAAACTTGTCGGACAGAATTCCCTTCCGGTCGAAGGCGCGGAGTTTCTGCGCGAAGAAGAGAGGAAAGTAGCGGTTCTGACCACTCACTTTGAGGATGGAGACGTTCTTCGTGATGAAGCCCATGAGAAGAGAGTCGATGGCACTCAGGAAGACGTTTCCGGCCGTCACATGCAAGAGCACTCCGAGAGGGACCGCACGCACCTTGAAGCTTCCGTGAGGGAGTTTGGTAAAGGCATCGAGGACTCGGGGGTTGGTAAACTCGGCCCGAAGGCGTTTCTCCAGGGACTCTCGGCGAAGCAGGTTCGGCAGAAGCGCCAGCGTGGCTTCCGCATCGGCCCGGGCCAACCCCGATTCGCGGATGATCTCCGGGAGTGCTTCACGAAACGATTCCTGAGAAAATGCATCGAGGAGTGCCAGGATCTCGTCGAGAGAAGTTGAAGCAAGAGCGCGCTTCAAGCGCGGAACTTCCGTCCAACGGTCATCTTCCCGCCAGCTCTCAGGGGCCTCGATCATTTCACCGAACCAGTACATCAGGTCGTCTCCAGAAGTTCGAGCGCCTTGAGGGCGCAGCCTTTGTGTTTAGAAACCCCGGCCCGGCCGGCAAGGATCAGAGTCTCTCCTCCGAGGCCACAGTCGCAGCTCCCGAGAGAGCCGTAGTCGGTCGTGAGGAGGCTCGAGGCCGGGTAGCTGAAGTTGTAGGAGCAGAGGTAGTGCAAGAGGCCTCGCTCCCCGCGGGGCCGGAGGGAGAGGTCATGGGGTGAGCGGACGAAAACTCGGGCGAAGTTCGGGACGTGAAGGTTTCCACGCTCGCAGTCGACGTACGGAATTCCGTGCTCGACCATCCCGAACATATCGCGCTGGTTCGCCTCGGGGATCCCGAGGCGCTCCGTGATGAACCGGCGGAACTCTTGCTTCGGTATCTCTTTGTCGGCCTTCCCTTTCCAACCGCCTCCGGTTTGAAGCCAGGAGTCCGGCGCTAACTTCAGACGAAGGTCGTGCTTCGAAATGACTTCGTACAAGAAGGCGGGGAAGCCCAGGATCCGAGTGGGGTGCCCGGAGGCTTCGAAGCGGCGAAGGGTCTCGATCACACCGGTCTCATTGAGGGCGAACGCCTGAGTTTTTGCATCCCACTGGATGGCGTAGTACACCTCACGCTTTCCTGTGAAGTTCGTCAGGAGCTCATCGGTGAAGGCCGTGCCGAGATCTTGGGCCACCGCCGGGTCATAGGTGAAGCAAAGGTAATTGTAAGCGGTGCTGCTCGCCATGCCGAGAGAGCGATGGATCGAAAGCGCGAGGGACTTCACGTTCGCCAGGCTCTCGGGGTCCAAGAACTGCTGGGATTTTTGACCTCCGGTCCCGGAACTCGTCAGAACGAGGGCCAGAGACTCCCGGGGTACAGAACAAAACTCATGCTCCTTAAAAAGATGCACCATAGTTCCTGGGGCCCGGGCGAGGTCATCTTCCGTCTGAAGGTCCAGGGGGTGAACTCCGAACCGCTGCCAGAGCTTGCGGGTGAATTCGTGGCGCTCATAGTGGTGGAGCACGTTTTCTCTGAAGCTCTCCCGGAAGAGGGCCTTGGCGGAGGCCGAGAAGTCAAACGGGTCGCTGGCGAGGAGCCGATCCGTTGCCTTCATAGCTCGAGGAGCTTCGGGTTAAGAGACATGCGCTTCCAGGCCTTGAAGTACTCTTCCAGGTAGACTTGATTCTTTCCCTTGAGCCGGACGTTCTGAAAATCGAAGATCTCAAAGGAGCGGCTCAGAACTACGAAGTCATGGCGCTTCGTTCCGATGAGCTGGAAGGCCGGGAAAAACCCACAAGGAATGAACTTCGCTTTCAAGATACTCTCGAGGATTTTTGGCCGGTCGGCCCGGACGATCACTTCGATGTAGCGCGCTCCCGCATCCCGCAAGAGAGTGTTGGCACGAAGGAAGAGCTGACTAAAATCAAGGTTCCCGGGCATCTTCCCGCCCACGATCACGCTGTAGCCGTCGACCGGCGAGAGGTGGCAGAAGAGTTCGATGGATTGGTCCGGGGAAAGGATCACGAGGTTCGGTTGGTGGAACGGGAAGAATTCGAACTCGAGGCGCTTCTCGGCCTTGAGGTTACTGTACCGGTAGGCCACGAACTTCTGGGATTTGATCAGCTCAAGCTCCCCGGGTTCTACCAAAATCTTCGAGGGCTTTTCCGGTATGATCGAAGTCAGCTCGTTCAGAGCCATTTCGTTCCGGACGATGCCGTACAAAGACTCAAGCTCGTGGTGAAGCAAGTAGCCGTTGACTCGCTTCTCGAGAGCAGACGGGTAGACGATGGCGGCCAGGCAATGGGTCTCGTACTCGAGGGTCCGGTGGGCGTTCGGGAAGATCCCGAGCTTCTTAAACCCTAGCTTCTCCGTGAGCGTTTGGGCGGCCTCGTTTACGGTTCGGGTCGTGGAGTAAATGACGTCGACGCCGGGAGTTTTTTCGCGCAGGTATTCGATCCCGAAGCTGAGGAGCTCCTCCATGATCCCCTGCCCTCTGGCCTCGGGCCGGACGACGGCACCGAAGGCCTTGGCGATGAGGTTCTCCACATCATAGGAGGCCAGGACGGAGGCGACGATCTGATTGCGCTCGCACTTCGTCACAAACCAGAAGCCGGATTCTGACCGGATGAATTCCCGGATGCGCTGAAAGTCCTTCATGAGCGGATCGGGGTAGAGGCCCTGGTAGACGTCGAAGTAGAGCTGCGAAATCTGGAAGACGTCGTCTTCGGAAGCAAGGTGAACTTTCATGACCGTCACAGTACCGCCGCCCTGGGTTTCACTCAAGCACTCCGCCACCTTTTTACAAGGTGTTTGACTCCCCTCTAGGGGGAAGGTAATTTCAGGTTCAAACCTATGAAGACTCCGACCTATCCTCTCGGTATCCACTACCAGTTTCCCTTCGTTGACCGGAAGGAGAGGGGCCAGTTACTGAACTGGCTCGAGACCCTCCGCCCCCTCTGGGAAGAGCGATTTTCTGCCCATAATCCCCCGCCGGATGGCGACCAGCACCGCCCCTTGCTGCGGCCCGTTTACTGGCTCGGCAATTGGCAATTCGCGTGCCTGGATTACTACCACCCTCCCAAAGGAACTCTTCACCGCTGCCTCCGGGCCGAACCCTACCCACCGCAGTTAAAGCAGATCGTGGACCGGATCGAGTTCATCGCGAAGAAGCGTTTTCCGAGGAGCTTCTTTCCGGAGAAATGGAAGCTCAACACCTGCCTGATCAATTTCTACGGTGACAAACTCGAGGACGGGAAGTGGGTCGACCGCGCCCGAGTCGGTGAGCACAAGGACTTCGAACCCGGCCCCGTAGGCTCCCTCTCTCTCGGGGAGCGCGCGTTCTTTCAGTTCGTCCAAGGGAAATCCACCTTGGGCGATGACAACATCGTCTTCTCTCAGTGGCTAGAGGATTCTTCGCTCCAGATCTTCGGGGGCGACAAATGGAAGAGCAAGACCTTCCACAGAGTCCAACGGGTAGAAGATCGGTTGGGGGTCCTGATCGGGCCCGCGGTCGAGGGCTTCCGGACCCGGCGGATCAACTTCACCTTCCGCTATGTCCCCGAAGAGCACATCTACGCACTGACAGAAATGCCGAAACCCCAGCGGGAGGATATCCAATCCTACCTCGAGACCTTGGCCCTGCACTCGACGTACTTCAAAAAGCTCCTAACCCCTTAAGAACACTTTAATTCCGCGCAAAACACTCAAGATTCAGTCCTTCGTATCCGAAGAGCTTTTATCATCAAGATGCTAGGAAAGATGCTTACTGAATCCCCAGTGAGATCACCCACGGGGCGGGGGGAAATCTACCCCTCGAGCTCCAGCAGCCGTGCCTCGTAGCGAGCGAAGATCTCGTCGTGGACTAGGGTCTGGTCAGTTAATTCCTCAAACGCCTCTTCAATTCGTCTCTTAACTCCCCCGAGCCGCTGAGACGAATCCTGGATCTTCTTAGAATCACCTCCGGCCGCGAAATCGATCAGCGAAGCTTCGAGGGCAACCTGCTCGGCCTCGAGTGCCATGATCTCTTTTTCGAGGGCCTCCATTTTCTTCTTCCGCGGGTTGAGCTCCCGGCCTCGTTCGATGATGAGCTCCGAGCGGAGGCGCTTGAGTTCCTGGCGGCCAGGCTTCGACTCCACAGGCTTCGCCACGGGAGCCGTGTCGGCCTCTTCTTCCCAGCCGATTTTTCGAAGAAAGTCATCGTAGGTCTCGGGGAAGAACTCGGCCTTCCCGTGGTGGAAAACCACGAGCTTGGTTGCGACCTCCCGGATCATCGCCTCGGAGTGGGTCACGATGACCACCGCTCCCGGGTAGCTTCTTAGTTCGAGGGAGAGCGCCTCCACGGATTCTTGATCGAGGTGATTGGTAGGCTCGTCAAGGAGCAGGAGGTTGGTGGGTCGTGCGAGGAGCTTTGCCAAGAGCACCCGCGCCCGCTCACCCCCGGAGAGAACCTTAATCTTCTTCTTCGCAAGGTCTCCAGAGAACATCATGATTCCCGCTAAGGAGCGGGCCCGCTGGAGTCCGATCGAGGGATCGGCGCCCATGATTTCCTCTTCGATCGTGTTCTCTAAGTTCAGGCGGTTGATGTTCGTCTGGCCGAAGTGACCGATGAGGAGATTCACATTGCGCTGGATGCCTCCGGTGAGTGGAGTCAGATCACCGGAGAGGAGGTTCAGGAGCGTCGACTTTCCTTTCCCGTTTTTCCCGATGATCGCGATCTTATCTTCCCGGAGGATCGGAAAACTGAGATTCCGGATCAGAGTCTCACCGCCGTAGCCGAAGGTGAGCTCCCGAGTGTCGAGGAGAACCTTCCCTGGACACTCACGGAAAGTGAACTCGAAGTCAAGACTCGCCATCATGCTCAGCGCCTCGAGCTCCGGCATCTTCTCCAGGAGCTTTAACCGTGACTGGGCCTGGGCCGCCTTGCTTGCCTTCGCCCGAAACCGGTCCACGAAGTCCTCGAGGTCTTTGCGCTTTTTTTCGGAGTTTTGCCGGGTCTTCTCGTAGATCTCTTCCTCGAGGAGGATTTGCTCGAAGTACTTCACGGACGTGCCGGGAATCTTCACGAGCTTCTGCCGCCAGATGCCCATGGTGTGGGTCGTGACTTCGTCCATGAACCCCCGGTCGTGTGTGATGAGGATCAGCTCCCCCTTAAACTCCCGAAGGAACTTCGCCAGCCAGCGGAGCGAGACGATGTCGAGGTAGTTGGTCGGCTCATCCAAGAGAAGGCAGTCTGGTTCACTCACGAGCACCTTCGCCAGGTTCAACCGGATCTGGTAGCCGCCGGAGAAGTCCGACGGTGGCCTCGAGAAATCCTCGACTCGAAACCCCAGACCCAAGAGCATCTTCTCGGCCTTGTAGTGCTCGAACTCTGCGTTCTCTCCCCGGAGTGCGGTCACGCATTCCGAGAGGATCGTGGGCCTGGAGAACACGAGGTGCTGCTTCAGAGTTCCGACGACGTAGCCCTTGGGGAAGATCACCTCTCCGGAGTCCGGAGACTCTTCACCCAGCAGGATCTTAAAGAGCGTCGACTTCCCCGTCCCATTTCGGCCCACCAGACCGACGCGTTCGCCTCGCCCGAGTGTAAAGGTCACGTTCTGAAATAAGACCTGAGTCCCGTAGCCCTTTTCTAGGCCCACCGCTTGGATCATGGCGTCGCCCCTGGAGTCTCGGGCCCGATGACGGTGCCGCTTTCTGGGGCCACCCCTTCTTGAGGACCTTCTGCAGGTGCGGCCCCCTCCGTCGCCGAGGCCTTCGGGGCGAGCTTCTGAATCACGACCCCGAGCTGAAGGAGACAGTTACTCGCGAGCTGCTTTTGGGCCGGGTCGAGTTTTTCTTTCGCGACGATGGCCTTCAGGGCCTCCTCCCGGTCGTAGTACTCGAAGAGCTTCTCTTCTTCCGGGATGGCGTCGCCGAAGACCGGAGCGATGGCGCAGTTCACGTCTTTCGTGCGCACGTAGGCCGCGATGAAATTCTCCATCTGGATATCCATCCAGAGCGCGAAGAACCGCGTGAGGAGGTCGAGGTTTTCTCCCTGAAGGAGTGGCCCGAGTTCGAGGAGCAGATTCACCACCTCGGGGCGGTTATTGATCAAGAGGTCCCGGAGCCCGAAGACCCGGGCCTCGAGGTCTCGGTCGAGCTTCACTCCGAAGGCCTTCGGGTGCGCCCGGAGAAGTGCGATGGTCTGGACCCGGAGTTCCGGGGCCGGGGAAGATTGGAAGTCATCGAGGAGTGCGAGGATGTTTTGCCGGGGCGTTCGCTTCAGAACCTCGTCGTCTTTGACGGGGATGGTGTCGCGGTCTGTTTTCGTCTCGCTGACTTCGATCTCCGGGGTTCGGTTTTCAAGCTTCTGCTGGGCGCGGTCGACGAGGTCGAGGATGAAGTCGATGCGTGCGAACAGAAGAACGATCGCAGCGATCGCAACGTACTTCACGGGATCTGCCCGGTGCACTTCGGGGCAGGCCTTGTCCTCAGCATCCGGCTTTTGTTCATGGCAAAAGGATAAACCAAAACATATAATGATGCCATGATTTCCCAAGCGCCGCTGATCGGATTCCTCAACGCCTACGACTGGCTCGTCTTCTTCGGCGTTCTGCTCCTGACCCTTCTGAGCGTTCTCTGGGGTCAGCGCCTGAAGCGCGAGCTCTCACCCCAGGAACAACTGAGCACGGTGGAGCTCCTCCTGATGGGCCGCCGCCTTACGCTCCCGATCTTCGTCGCGACTCTCGTGGCCACGTGGTACGGAGGAATCTTCGGCGTCACCGCCCTGGCCTATGAGAAAGGCATCTACAACCTCGTTACTCAGGGCTTCTTCTGGTACGCAAGCTACCTCATCTTCGCCCTCGTACTGGTTCGGAAGATCCGCCAGTATGATGTGCTGACGATCCCGGAGCTCGCGTTGCGGTTATTCGGACCGCGCGCGGAACGCCTAACCGCGGGCCTTAATTTTCTGACCCTCCTTCCCCTCGCGTACACCATAAGCCTGGGCCTGTTCCTGCGAAGCCTCTTCGGCGGGCCACTGCTCCTCAACACCGCCGCGGGTGTTCTTCTCGTGACTCTCTGGTCTCTCTGGGGTGGATTCCGCGCCGTTGTGTTCTCGGACCTCGTCCAGTTCGTCTTCATGATCCTTGCTGTTTTCTTGGTCGTGGTCTTCGCCTGGGCCCAGCTCGGCTCGCCGCTCACTCTTCTGGAGAAGCTTCCTCCCTCGCACCTCGACTGGACCGGCGGCGAGAGCACGGCAACGCTCTTCGTCTGGGGGTTCATCGCTCTGTCGACGCTGGTGGATCCGAACTTCTACCAGCGCGTCCTCGCGGCCGATTCAGACACGACGGCCCGACGGGGAATCATCATTTCCACCGGCATCTGGTTTCTCTTTGATTGCTGCACGACTTTAGGGGCGCTGTACGCACGGGTCGCACTGCCGAACGCCAACCCAGAAGACGCGTACCTGCAGTTTGCGATCCAGCTCGTTCCTCATGGGGTCCGAGGGCTCATCCTGGCGGGTGTCCTCGCGGTCATCCTCTCAACCTTAGACTCCTACCTCTTCAACGCGGCGACCTGCGTGAGTTATGATCTCTTCCACCTCAAAGAAAGATTCCGTCTCTGGCACCACCACGTTGCCTTGATCGTGGTCAGTGCTCTGTCAATTGTCCTCGGCATGTCTTTCGAGGGAGACGTCGTAGAAGTCTGGAAAACCCTAGGAAGCTTCTCCGCGGCGTGCTTACTCTTTCCCCTTCTGGTGGGGCAGTGGCGGCCCGGAAAGATCTCTGAAAAAACCTTCTGCCGAGCGATCACTGCCGGTTGCATCGGCATTGTGTCATGGAAAGTGATCAATAAAATTCACCCTTTTTCCACAGTCGATGAATTTTATATCGGACTAGTTCTGACAACTGTCCCACTTCTCCCCTCACTCCTCTCGAAAAACGCGAAATGTTGAGCTGCATTGAAGCTGTCAATTCGAGACAAAGCTGTTATCGTTTTTGAACCTAAAATTTTTGCCCCAGTAACCAAAAGGATGACGTGTGACGACACCGAACAATGAAACAACGTCCGCCGAAGAAAAGTACCGGCTCGCCCTCGACTATCACGCGCAAGGCCGCGCGGGTAAGATCGAAATCACACCCACGAAGCCCTGCCTCACCGCGCGGGATCTTTCCCTGGCCTATTCGCCTGGAGTCGCCGCCCCCTGCCTCGAGATCGCCAAGAACCCCGACGACGTCTACAAATACACTGCGAAGGGCAACCTCGTTGCCGTGCTCTCAAACGGAACCGCGGTCCTGGGCCTCGGTGACATCGGGCCCCTCGCCGGAAAGCCCGTGATGGAAGGCAAAGGAGTCCTCTTTAAGCGCTTCGCTGACATCGACGTCTTCGACATCGAAATCTCCTCCCGCTCCGTGGACGAGGTCGTGGCCACAGTCAAGGCCCTCGAGCCAACCTTCGGAGGCGTGAACCTCGAGGACATCAAGGCCCCGGAGTGCTTCGAGATCGAGAAGCGTCTGCAAGAGATCTGTGACATCCCGATCTTCCACGACGACCAACACGGCACGGCCATCATCGGCGGCGCCGCCTTCCTCAACGCCTGCGAAATCACCGGCCGGGACCTGGCCAAGACCACGGTGGTCGTCTCCGGCGCGGGTGCCGCTGCGATTGCGACGGCCCTCTTCTTCCTCGAGCTCGGAGTCAAAAAAGAAAACGTCATCATGTGCGACTCCAAGGGTGTCATCTACAAGGGCCGCACCGACGGAATGAACAAGTACAAAGACTTCTTCGCCAATGACACGAAAGCACGAACTCTGGCCGACGCCATGAAGGGGGCGGATTGCTTCATCGGCTGTTCCGCGAAAGGGCTCGTGTCAAAAGAAATGGTGAAGTCCATGGGGAAAAACCCGATCATCTTCGCCATGGCAAACCCGGATCCGGAGATCACTCCAGAAGAGGTCGCCCAGGTCCGCGACGATGCCATCATGGCAACGGGTCGCTCCGATTACCCGAACCAGGTGAACAACGTCCTCGGCTTCCCGTTCATCTTCCGCGGCGCCCTCGACGTGCGCGCGCGCAAGATCAACGAGGAGATGAAGAAGGCCGCGGCCCATGCCCTCGCTTCTCTCGCGAAGGAAGAAGTTCCAGACGACGTGAAACGGGCCTACGGGAATGAGAACTTCTCCTTTGGCCGCAACTACCTCATCCCGAAGCCGTTCGATAAGCGGGTACTCACTCGGGTCGCTCCGGCGGTGGCCAAGGCCGCGATGGATTCTGGGGTCGCCCGGATCCACATCCCGGACATGAATGCCTACGCGCAATCCCTGCAGGAGCGCCTGGGTCAAACCGGGTCCATCATGCGCAACATCCGCTCACGGCTCCCGGGTGCGGACAAGCCGAAGATCGTCTTCCCTGAGGGGACGAACGCGCGCATCCTCAAGGCCGTCTCGATCCTTCAAGACGAGGGCCTGATTCAACCGGTCCTCCTCGGGAACCGGAAGACGATCCACAAGAAGATGGACGAAGTCGGAGTCACGAACCTCAAGGACGTGCAGATCATTCATCCTGAAGACTCCGAGGCGTACGAAACCTACGTCAAAGAGTTCCTGACTCACCGGCAGCGCAAGGGTGTGTCCTACTCTGCGGCCCGAGATTCGATCAAGCGCGGAAACTACTACGGCTCCATGATGGTGAAGATGGGCCACGCCGACGGTATGATCACGGGAGCGACCCAGAACTACCCGGAGTGCATCCGTCCGATCATGAAGACCATCGGCACCAATAATCCGAATCGCCCGAAGGTGGCCGGGATCATGATGCTGGTGTTTAAGCACCGGGTGGTCTTCCTCGCCGACTGTACCGTGCAACAGAACCCGGATGCGAACGACGTCGCCGACATCGCACTCTCCGCGGCCCAGATGTACCGGAATGTGATGAAGCAGGAGCCACGGGTGGCCTTCCTCTCCTACTCGAACTTTGGGTCGAACCGTGATCCCCAGGCCGGGAAGATGGCCGAAGCGGTCAAGATCGCCAAAGCGAAAGACGCGAACCTCATCGCCGACGGCGAAATGCAGGCCGACGTTGCCGTGAACCACGACATCATGAAGAACCTCTTCGAGTTCTGCACCCTGGATAAGGCCGCCGACGTCTTGATTTTCCCGGACCTCAACTCGGCCAACATCAGCTACAAGCTCCTCGCGCAACTCGGGGGCGCCACGCCGATCGGTCCGATCCTTCTCCCACTCAAGCACGCGATCAACATCGTCCAGCGGACCTCGACCGTCGACGAGATCGTTAACATGTCCCACCTGACCGCGCTGATCTCACAAGAGATCAAGGCCCACAGGTCCCAGACACTCAAACAATAGGAGCACCCATGACTTTCAAGAAGACTGTGATCTCAACGGAGCGCGCACCTGCGGCCGTAGGTACGTACTCCCAGGGTGTCTTTTTTAATGGCGTGTTTTATTTCTCAGGCCAAATCGGCCTGGACGCCAAAACCGGAGAACTTCCGGCGGGCTTCGATGCGCAATTAGAAAACGTCCTGAAAAACATCGACGGCCTTCTTTCGTCCCAAGATCTCACCCGGGAACATATCCTCAAGACCACGATCTTCATGACGGACCTTGCGCAATTCGGAAAAGTGAATGAAGCTTATACGAAGTTCTTCACGGCCCCGTACCCGGCCCGCTCCACGGTCCAGGTCTCTGCTCTCCCCAAGGGCGCGGTCGTTGAGATCGAGGTCATCGCAGCGAAGTAAATTACTATGCTAGGTCGCAAGTACGTTTTCGAGACAAAGTCCACGCGCCTGCGCCGGCTGTTCATCAGCGGCGCGGCCATGTCTATGATAGGCCTCGCCCTTGTTGCGACTTTCATCGTCTACATTCCGATCTACGCAAAACTTCAGAAGGGCCGCGCGGCCGGGGCTTTCTTCCAGAAATCTCCGGACGCCATCGCCGTCTTCACCGGGGACCGGGGCCGGATCTCCTACGCCATGGAGCTCTTGAAGAAGAATCCCACCTCCAAGCTCTTCATCTCCGGAGTCCACGCCGCCAACTCCTTCCAGACTCTCCTGAACAAGCAGGCGACCCCGGCGACGAGCCAGGAGCTCTCCTCGCCCGACATGCAGGTCGACCTCGACTACGAATCGAAGAACACGTTCGAGAACGTGCGGGAAACGGTCCAGTTCCTGGGCCAGAATCCGGACCTCAAGAAAGTCCTCATCATCTCGAGTGACTACCACATCATGCGGGTGAACCTCATCATCTCCCATTTCCTCCACAGCTCTAAAACGGAGTTCTACTTCGACTCCGTGCCGAGCCAGTACACGTCCTGGCAAGAGACCCGTAAGCTCCTGGTTGAGGCGCTCAAGATCGCGCGGACCTTCGTTCAGCTGAAAATTCTCAGGGAAGAAATCATTACCGAAGACTAGACTCATCCTGAGTGCTCGGATCGGAGCTCGGTCTCAACTGTATCACTCCGATAGGAGTCGTCATCAATCCACGAGATGAGCAGGGACGGGATCAATGGCCACCAAATACGGCGGCCAGGCCAATCCAGGCATCCAGGCCTGGCTCACACCCGAGGGATCATTGGCCCCATGGCAAGTGATCGTAGCGCCGACGATTTTGCAGAACTTTGTTCCGATGGTAAATCCAGTGACATAAAGCCGGTCCCAAACCGCACCCGTTGTGACGGATCCATCCATGTAGATGACACCTGCGTTTCGATAAAATAAGTTATAAAGCATTTGAACACTGGTTAAATCTGCTCCGATGCTATTCGGGATAACGTCGGCCGTGGCCAAAGGGTCGAGTCCACAAACAAACCCTGATGAGAGGCTGTACGCACAGACCCGCTGGTATCCCGCAAACACGGCAGTGAGATCGCTTGGGAAATTCGTCATTTTAAATGGCAGAGGTTCTGTCGCATGCATCCACCCCCAGCACCAGAGCTCCGAAGACTTAATCGCACAATGAAGGTGGTAGCTCGTAGAGATGTCGGTCACATTCGCTTCCAGGCCCGTTGGCGTTTGCGGAGCCGCGCAGTTTCCTCCCGCGCAAACTGCAACGCCTGCGGTCTGCGCATCCGCGGAGTTCGAGCACTTCACCGAGCCATCGGTAAAGAGCACACATTTATTCATGGGCCCATCGACCGCTTTCACGACGTTTGCCCCGTAGGCGGGTTCGACGATGGAAAAGCCTGAGGCCCCCCCAGTATAAAGAGCTCCATCTTTAATCACATCGATGGAGTCCGTTGGAAAAAGACTGTACGGCACGATTTGATCCACACCGGTGAATACTCTCTGAGGTGTAGAGGTCGCCCCCACTCCGGAAGGGGTAATGCCGGGGAAGTTTTTACCCCAACACCACAAGTCTTTATTGCTGTCCAGGGCGCAGCCGCCTTGATCAGCATACGTGGCCCTTAAACCGATGATACTTTGGTTGAACGTGTAGCTGACCGCATTGGCTTCGTTGTAGGCATACGTTGAGAGCTCAGAATTACCGAGTCCTGAATTCCCATTTTCACCGGAGCACTTCACCTGATTCCGGTGCAAAAAGCAGTGGGCCCCTATGCCTAAGCTGCCTATGCCTGAGATTTGAATTTTATAGTAGGCTGAAACCCCAGCGGAAAAAGGACCTAACACCGTTGTTCCCGAAGGAGCTATCAGGTAGGCCTTACCGGTCGAAGTGAAACCGCAGGTCTGACCATAGGCCCCTCCACAACCTTTTATTGATGCGATCGGCTCTGGAAGACCCGTCATTTCAGTGAACGAATTCGCATCTCCGAAAGCGGAACCTCTGCACGCGACGGTCCCGGATGATCGACGTACACAAATCCCCTCATTATTACTCACAGAGATTTCCACCACGTCGGCATCCGTTAGGATTAACTGGGGAGTAGACCCAAAAACGACTCCATCAAATTGCCCCCAACAATAAATCGCACCACCGGTTTTGAGGGCACAGAAAAAATTCTCGTTCCCTTCAGGCGCAGTTTCAATGCCTAACACCCCAGAGTCAAGACCCACAGGCTGTACCGTCGATCCGACGGCGTCTGTCGTCGTACCGTCACCCAAAAGCCCTGTGTTATTTTCACCGCTACACAACACTTGTTGCGTCGAGGTGAGAACACAAAACGATTGACCCCAAGCGGTTGAAACAATTTTCATCGCGGATGGAATATTCACTTGGACACTGTTCACACCGAATGTTTCACTGTTGGTCCAACGCCAAATATCTCCGTTCGCTTGGATGCCGTGTTGAAACCACCTGCTCGAAGAAATGTCGATGAATCCAGTGCTCGGGACCCCTGGGGGGACTCGCGGAGGTGTAGCGGGGCCCATGCCGACACCCCAGCAGTTCACCTTCCCAGTTGAGAACAGTGCACAGAACAGCGAACCATTGCTCGTCAGCTTCAGAATGTTCGACGAATAGCTAGGATCGTTTGCAGGATCGTAAGTGGAGGACATAGCACTTGCCACGCCCGGGGCATAAAACCGGTCAAGGAGTGGCTCCACTTCATACTGGGTCGTCGCCGATCCTGTCCCACCAGAGTTAGTCTGGGAAAACACAAGATTCAAGTCTCCAGGCGTCGCTTTCGCGGCCACGAATTCCCAGGTCCCGGAGGTACAAGGTGTCGTGGCCAAGAGATCACCGCTAATCAGGACTGGCAATCCGGTTTCACATTGCCCACCATAGGTGATCACGAGCGGGTGACGAGCGCTCGACACTGTCTCGGATGTTTGAGTTACGACAGGTACCGATTCCGTGACTAAGTTTCCGAGCCCGGCGCCCTCGAACTCTTGAATTTTTTTGGTGCAGGAGCAGAGGCCAACAATGAGTATGATGAAGATGGGCTTTAACCTAAAATGTTTATGACCGTTCAAAATAAAGAATCGTTCCATAAATGTCCTTCAGCCAATTTGGACCGAAACCCATTTATTTCCTTTATCGGTTTTTTGGAGAAAGAACTTTATAGAGAGAATCCGGACTAATTCGCTCCCCTACTTCAAGCGAAGCAGTCTCTCTCAGGAGCAGCTAAGCTATGAGTCTTCTTTGCTTAACACATTTTTTTATTTAGTCGAGACGGCCCCGACACATCAATGTCAAGGAATTAGAAGAGATGGGATCTGAATTTGAAAAGGAGCGCCCCTCGCCTAGAGCTCGTTCTTCGGATCGAAGTCAGGGGACGAGTCTGCGTTGGCGTCAACGGTCCCAAGATCTGCGGTTTCGCACTTCTCTGTAAACGGGAAGGCGTAGTTATCTCGAGTGTCACTGCCGGTGGCGGTCGTGAAACTCGGAACACAGTAGCTTCGGTTCACGATGGCGGCATCCGTATAGCTGGTCGGCTGTGTAACGTCACTGATCGCCGTGAGCGAGTAGTCATACGTCTCGCTCTTTTTAAACTTCCCGTCATTGTCGTAGAAAGATTTTTTCCGCTTAAAATTGAGGTCGGCGAAGTACACAGGAAAGTTTGAGCTTAGACGGTAATCCGTCGTGGTTTCTACGAGGAAGTCCGAATCCTCACGGGTTCGATCAGTTTCGATGACCGCCGTCATCGCAGAAGTTCCGACGGTGAGAGTCAGCGTCTTCGCGCAAAGCTTCTCCTGAAGGTTCCGAAGCATGTCGATGTTGGTTGAAGTGTCGAACTTCCAGAACTGGTTTGAGACGGTGCCTGCGTTATTCAGCCGGACTCGGAAGTAGACGTTCGGCGGATCAACCTTCCAGACATAAATGTACGAGGTTTCGACCACGGTCGAGTCTTTCTTGTAGTCGTAGCGCCACGCCTTGCCGGCCTCGAGGTCCAGCATCTTCTCGTTCGAAGTTTCTTCGAAGGTTTCGAAAGTTTTGTCAGATTGTGAGACACACCGGCGGACCCCAATTTCACCCAGATAGTCACGTTCGGCCTGAGACAATTTGTCACCGACGGCAACGTTCTCTTGGCACGACCAGGCAAGAGAGAGGAGGAGGAAAGAAGAAAGGTGGTGCCTAGAATTTATATCCGCCTCCGAGGGCATAGGTTGTGATGGGATCGAGTTTAACATCTTTTAGAGTTTCCCGCACCGTTGATCCCGTCCCTTGGTCTTCACGTGTGTAAGTTCTAAGCTTCCGTTGAAAAACGTCGAAAGAATTGACAGTCGCTTTGAGGTATAAGAAGTAACCAGAGGACGAGGTGAAGTTGATCCCACCGCCAAACTTCGTTGTCCAGAGATCATCTCGCACGCGCTGCCGGTAACCTTCGTTGGTCGTGGATCCTGTGTTGTAATCATAATTCAATCGGTTGTAGGCATAGGCCCTTCCAATCCCTGCCTCGACGAAGGGTTCCATCGTGAGATAAGACCATTCATCAAGAATTGGATTCTTGGTCTTGAAGTCGAAGACGATCCCAAGGCTTTGGGTCGCCTCGACGCCCCAGAGACTACCGCTGCGTTTGGTGTAGGCAAACTCGACGTCCTCATCCTCGGGTCCGGCGTTCAGCACACGCGAGAAGAGGGTTCCGACGTAGTACCCCTCAAGTCTCGAAGTTGTCGTAAATCCGAGGCCAAGGTAGAGCTCGCCACCAAAGCCTAGACGCCCTCCCCACAATTCGTTTCCTCCTGGCCGGAAGCTCTTTTTTTCGCCAGTAAATTCATAGGGCACACTATACTGCAAGGTCTCGAACCCGAAGATCGAAACCCAGTGGCTCTCAAGAGGGTTGAACCTCTTCTCATCATCGTCCATCTCCGCTTCCGTGGTCAAAACGGGGCTCGTCGAGTCCGGCACTGGCTTCGCTGGAGGGGCTTCGAGGGCGGGAGCAACCTCCACGACGGGGGCCGGAGTCACGGGTTCGGAAACGGCAGGTTCAGGTGCCGCGGGATCCGCAAACGGATCCACAGTTTCCACTTCGGTGACGGGGATCTGAGAGTCCTGGGCGAACGCTGGGCCGCAGAGTAGAAGAACGAGGAGGAGTTTAGTCATAGGTAAATTATGACTCAGCTCCGAGGGAAGTCAAAACCATAAATGGCCTAAGCCCGGTTGACGGAGATCACCTCTTCCATCTGCTCGATGGAACTGATGGTCTTCAAGAGCTCCGAGTAGTCTTTCACCTCGATCTCGAAGATAAAATTACCTTTTTGGTCAGGCATCGACCTCGCGATGGCCGAACGGATGTTGATCCCAGCGTTGTTGATGGACTTCGAAATCTTCGAGAGGATCCCGGGCTTGTCGTGGGTCGTGACTTTGATGTTCACCGGATGGCTGAAGGTGTAGTGCTTGTTCCACTCCACGTGCACGTGCCGGGATTGCTCCACGTCGAGGATCCGGTTGCAGCCGATGGTGTGGACCGTGATCCCTCGGCCTCGGGTGATGATGCCGGTAATCGGATCTCCCGGGATCGGGTTACAGCAGCGGCCCATCTTGACCATGATGTCATCGAGGCCATCGACGATGACGGCGTTGTCATTGCTGGTGGTCTTCCGCGCCTTCTGCTGCGTTTTCTTAAAGAAGCTCTCGAGGTCCTTTTCCTCTTCTTTGAAATCCAGCTCGTCGGTTTCGGTGAAGTTCACCGACGGAATCCCGAGGAGAACTTCCTTGATCGGAAGGTGCTTGGAGCCGACGTTCACGAAGAGCTCTTCGAGATTCTTGTAGTGATGCTTCTCGAGGAGAGGCTTTATCTCTCCCTTCTTCTCCAGGGCCTTCAGCGAGGTTTCAAACTTCCGGAGGGCCTTGTCGATGAGCTCCTCACCCAAGCGCCGGTGTTCGTCCCGCTCGACCTTCATGAGGTACTGCCGAATCTTTGTGATCGCCCGGGAGGTCTTGCAGATCTTGAGCCAGTCCTTCGACGGCGTCTGAGTCTTACTCGTCAGGATCTCGACCGCGTCCCCGGACTTCAGGCGGTACTTCAGCGGGACCATCTTGCCGTTGACCTTGGCGCCGACGGTTTTGTTTCCGACCTCGGTGTGGACGGCGTAGGCAAAATCCAAGGGCGTTGCCCCGTAGCGCAGCTCCTTCACATCCCCCTGGGGAGTGAAGATGAAAACGCCGCCGACGTCCAGGTCATTCTTCACAACGTCCATGAACTCCGACGAGCTCTCCACGTTCTGGTTGAACTCCATGAGCTCTTCGACCCACTTCAGCTTACTGCCCGCATCGGCCTTGTTGCGTTCTTTGTACTTCCAGTGCGCGGCCACCCCGCGCTCGGCCACTTCGTGCATCTCGAAGGTCCGGATCTGAATCTCGATGCGTTCGGCCTTGGGCCCGATGACGGTGGTGTGAAGGGACTGGTAGTTGTTGACCTTCGGGATCGCGATGTAGTCCTTGAATCGGCCCGGAACAGGGGTGAAGGCCGAGTGGATGATCCCGAGGACCTTGTAGCATTCGGTGATGTTGTTCACGAGGATCCGGAAGGCCAGGAGATCCTGGATCTGCTCGAAGTCCACACCCCGCTGTTGCATCTTCTTGTAGATGGAAAAGAAGTGCTTTGGCCGGCCGGTGACCTCGCCCTGGACCGAGTACTCGAGCATCTTCTCTTCGACGAGACTCAGCGTCTCCTCGATGTAGGACTCGCGCTCCCGCTTCTTCATCGCGATCTTCTCGGCGAGGCGGTAGTAGATGTCCGGGTGAATGTAGCGCAGGCAGAGGTCCTCGAGATCCGCCTTCACGGAGTTGATCCCGAGGCGCGAGGCCAACGGGACGTAGATGTCGAGGGTTTCCTGGGCCTTGGACTGCTGCTTTTCCTTCGTCATGTACTGGAGGGTGCGCATGTTGTGCATCCGGTCCGCCAGCTTCACGATGATGACCCGCAGATCCTGGGCCATGGCGACGACCATCTTCCGGAAATTCTCCGCCTGCGATTCTTCTTTCGTTTTGAATTTGATCTTCGAGATCTTGGTGCAACCGACCACGATCTGGGCCACGTTCTGGCCGAAGAGCTTCGCGATCTCTTCCGGAGCTACGTCGCAGTCTTCCACCGTGTCATGAAGGAGGCCCGCCATGATGGAATCGAGGTCCATCTTCAGTTTAATGAGGGTCGCGGCGACGTTTAGTGGGTGAATGATGTAGGGCTCACCGGAGGAGCGCTTCACACCGTCGTGCATCCGTTCGGCGAACTCGTAGCACTTCCGGAGAAGGCCTAGGTCCGCGTCCGGAATGAGCACCTCCGCTCGTTTCACGAGCTCATCGACGGTGAGGTTAACCTCGTGTGAAAAATCGATCCGTTCCGCGTACATATTATCCAAGTATCCTTTCCACCAGGGCCTTGAGCTTCTGGTATGCGAGCTCCACGTCGTCGTTCATGATGATGTGGTCGAAGTCATCCTTTCGGAGGAGCTCTTTCCGAGCGTTCAAAATGCGCTCGTGGATCACGCCCTCGGAATCAGTGCCTCGCCCTCTCAAGCGCTTCTCGAGTTCGGCGACCGAGGGAGGCTCGATGAAGATGACCTGGGCCTGGGATCCGTAGATGCGCTTCATCGCGTCCGCTCCCTGAACATCGAGGTCAAAGAGCATCCTGCGGCCACTGGCAAGGCCCTCGGTGACGAAGCGCTTGGAAGTCCCGTAGTAGTTCGAATGAACCTTGGCCCATTCGATGAACTCGTCTTCCGCGATCTGGCGTTCGAAACTCTCCGGTTTGATGAAGTAGTAATCCCGGCCGTGGACTTCGCCGGCCCGCATGGAGCGCGTCGTGCAAGAGACCGACCAGACGAGGTCGGGAAGATCGGCCTTCAGACGGCCCAGGAGTGTGGATTTCCCTGTCCCCGAGGGGGCACAGATGACGATCATCTTTCCGGACATGATTATTCCAGGTTCAGCGCTTGTTCACGGATCTTTTCTAATTGTACTTTCATCTCAACGACCTGGGACGAAATTTCCGGCACGGCAGATTTTGATCCTATCGTATTCGTCTCCCGCCCCAGCTCCTGGAGCAGGAAATCGATCTGCCGACCCACCTCTCCCGTGGACTGAAGGACCGACCGGAGCTTCTCGACGTGAATCTTTGCCCGATTGATCTCCTCATCTATTTCGATCTTCTCAAGGTAGTAGACCACTTCCTGAAGGAAGCGCGACTCATCGATCTTGAGGTCCTTGAGCTTCTCGTTGAGTTTCACGGTGAGCTTCTCGCGCATGATTTCCGGGTACCGGGCCTTCTGCCCTTCGATGTCCCGGAGGCAGACCTCGTAGGCCGCGAGGTGCTCGAGGAGCTTGTGCGCAAGTTTCTCACCCTCGGCCGCCCGAGACGTCTTCAGCGCCTGCACCGCCGCCGCGAACGACCGTGCCACGAGCGGTTCGAGTTCTTTGTCCCGGTCGCCCTCATCATCTTTGTAGAACTCGCTCCGGAGGAAATCAGTGGGCGAAGGGTTCAGACTGACACGGGCCTGATCGAAAACTGGTCGAAGGAGTGCCAGGTACGCCGAAACTTTCCGAGGGTCGACTTGGAAATCGGCCAGGGGTCGCTCGGTGCGCTTGTACGTCACCGCGACGTCGAAACTCCCTCGGCGGAACTCAACCTCAAGCTTTGAGCGAAGGTCGAGTTCGAGGGAGTTGAACAGGGAGCTCATCCGGAACTTATAGTCTTTGAAGCGGTTGTTGACGGTCTTCAGTTCGGTGGTGATGGTGTAGTTGTCACCGGCCGCTTCGCCCTTCCCGAAACCGGTCATGGAGTAAATGGCCATGTTAACCTGGACCGTCTTCAGACGTATCGAGGGTCAACGTGATGTTCCCCATCTGCCGGAACTTCTCGAAGCGCTTCTGCATCATCGCATCCAGGTCTTCCTTCAGGAGCGCCGAGAAGCTTGAAGTGATGGTCTCCTTGACCAGTTGCACCGCCCGGTCCGCGTGGCGGTGGGCACCGCCGGCCGGCTCTTTAATGATCCCATCGATCACCTGCAGCTCGAAGGCCTTGTTCGGAGAAAGCTGAAGCGAGTTGGCCGCGGTTTCCGCCATCTTCGGATCCGACCAAAGAATGGAAGCACAGGACTCTGGGGAGATCACTGAATACACTGAATACTCCATCATGAAGACCTTATCCGCGACGGCGATTCCGAGGGCACCACCGGAGCCACCTTCGCCAATCACAATGGAGACGATCGGCGCCTTGATGTTGAACATCTCCTCGAGGTTCTCAGCGATCGCGAGGGCCTGGCCTCGTTCTTCAGCGCCGATCCCAGGGTACGCGCCCGGAGTGTCGACGAAGGTGATGACCGGAATCCCGAACTGGGACGCGAGCTGCATGACCCGCAGGGCCTTCCGGTAACCTTCCGGATTGGCCATGCCAAAGTTGCGCTTTATCTTTTCTTGAGTTTTGCGGCCTTTCTCAATTCCAATGACTGCCACTCTCTGGCCGTCGATGTACCCGAAGCCCGTCACCATGGACGGATCGTCAGAGAATCGACGGTCCCCGTGGACCTCATGGAAATCGGTGACAATTTTTTCGATGTAATCGATGGCGTGTGGCCGGGCCGGATGCCGAGAGAGCTGGGTGCGCTCCCAGGGTGATAGTTTCGTGTAGATGTCCTCGAGCATTCGGTTGACCTTCGCTTCGAGGGCCTGGATCTCGTGAGAAATATCAATCGATTGATGAGAGGCTTGCTTCAACTCGCGAATCTGGTTTTCGAGCTCAGAGACCGGACGTTCAAAATCTAAGGTAAAGTCCATCAAAACCTTCGGGTTAGGTGTTAGGCAGAATCGAAAAAAGTGGTCTTAAACTACCTTTTTTGAGGGGAAATTGCACGAAATTCCTCCCCCTCACATCTCCTAACCCTAGATAATCACGTAAACAGTGACCTCTAGACCCTCTACTCCCAACCTTGGACCTGGCCAGACTCGAAGTAGATGAACTTTTGATTACCGTTGAGGCGGTAAAGCCAGCGCTCATTTTCATTCCGAGGGTTCCCAGCAACTTCTATCCGAACCGGTTTTCCCAGGGACTCTAGAACGTCATCCTTTTTCATTCCCAGGAGGACATCATTCTTCCGAACGGCCAGGCTTCGCTCCGCGGGACTAACTCCGATCTTGGGAGCTGGAAGAAACCCTCGGTTGATGAGGTAGTCTTTTCTCTCATAGGCCGGAAGCTTGAGAAAAAAGATCTTCTCTGAAGTTGAACTCAAGTGGTGCTTTTGCGAATCGTAAAACGCCAAGCTCTCCTCGGTCTGCATGCTCTCAAGGGTCCGGAGCTCTTGCTTGAGCATCCGTGGGCCGGCTTCATTCTCCGCATCCTTGGACGCAGGGGTCCTTTGCCGCCGCACTTGTTCGCTCATCCAGTCGCGCCCCGAGTCACCTGCAACGATGGGAAAATCCTCTCGAGGTGTAAAGAAACTCGAGTCATCGTGCTCCATCTCGGCCAGGTAGGTCCGACCGGTTTGAAACTGAGCGCAACTCACTGACAATACGAGAAAAGAACTGAGGCTTAAGAACTTCGACATAACAAAACCATCCTTTGCTGAATCACGTCGTTAACCGTATCGGACGCCGGTCTCTGAGCCTGTAGGCCCTCGGCTGGGAGGCAAGGGTTTCCGGTACCCGAGCAAAAGATTTCGGGCTCAGAAAAACCGGACTTCCTGCCGATAGGTCAGAGGATGGGAATACTAGAAAAGCTTGAAACCCTCATCAACGGTCTTATCTTCCGGCTCCTCGAGCGGGCCTCGGCACATATGCCGAAACCGCTGCGGCGGTTGATCGTGAGAGTCCAGCTCTTGAAGATCAGAATTCGTGCCTTCGTGAGCTCCCTTCCCGGAATCATGAAAGGACTTCTCTTAGGTTTGGTCGCCCGCATCCGTGCCGTCCTGGCCGAGCTGAACTTCAAGAGTGTTCTCCAGGAAACCTACGCGCGCGCGAAGGCCAGGTATCTGGAGCAGAGTTCTATTCCCAGTAGTAAACTCAAGCGCATTTTTTTATTCCCTGCCTTGATGGTCGCCCAGTGGTTTCAAGGTCTCTCGGCCACGCAGGCACTCCTCCTCGTTTGCTTTACGTTCGCCTCGGTGTTTGCGGTGATTGGAATCGGGTTCTCGGGGCAGAAGCTTCTCGCGGAGAAGTCCCAGGGCCGGACCCCCGCCAGTGTCGAAGAAGAGGTCTCGTACGAGCGGCCCGTGTACTACAAGAAAGAAACAAGACACGTCGAGGTCACGAACTTCCGGCTGCCGGTTCATTTCGCGAACGTCAATGAGGTGCGCTCCGTCGACATCGACTTCACCTCCACCCTGAGTAACCGCTACGCGCGGAATTTCCTCGAGAAGCACGAGTTTCAGCTCCGGGACCACCTGGTGCTTCACGTGGAGCCATCGGTCGCAACTTTTCCTTTAGAAGATGAGGGCAAAGAAATCATCCGTCGCAAGCTCCTGAGTGAAGTGAACGAGTTCCTGAAGCTGCGAGGAATCGAGGGCGAAGTCGAAGAGTTAAAGATCACCTACGTTCTGGCAAACTAGACTTCCCCACGAGAGCTTTGACCGTTTTCTGCGTGAGCCGGAGCTTCCGGGCCGCGAGAGAGACGTTCCCGTCACAGAGACCGAGCGCGCGCTTGACGTAATCCTCCTTGAGGTCTCTCAGAGGAACGATGTCGTCTCTCGAGGAGATGGTGGCGAGGTCCGAGCTCGCACAGACGAGCTCTTCATCGAAGGCATCGAAGTCCAACTTGGGAGAGCGAGACAGAACTTTCTTCTTCTCCAGGTGTCCGAAGAGCTGCCGGAGGTTTCCGGGCCAGGGAAGGGTTTCGTAAAATTCCTGCAACCGGTTCGAGACCACGACTCCCTCTCGAAGGGAGAAGTGGCGGCAGGCCTCTCGGATTCGGCCCGGTTCACTCCGGAGTGCGCAGAGCTCGAGGGTGTGCCCAGACTTCAGGCGGAAGTAGAAGTCGCGCCGGAATCTCCCCTCTCGCACCAACGGCTCGAGCGGCTGACCGCTGGCAAAGATGAGCCGCGAACGGATCGCCGTCTCTCGGACATCGCCCACGCGGCGAAAACAATTGCTATCAAGGAACGTGAGTAACTTCGTCTGGAGCCCCAGGGGGAGAGAGTCAATTTCATCCAAAAAAAGAGTCCCGTTTTCTGCTTCGATGAAAGCCCCGGCCTTATCGGCGATGGCACCGGTGAAGGCGCCCTTCTTGTGGCCGAAGAGTTCGGACTCGATGAGCTGTTCGTTGAAGGAGGAAAGGTTCACGGCGACGAACTTCCCAGGCCGGCCACTCGCGGAATGAATCTTGGCCGCGAGGTGGGACTTCCCGGTCCCCGTCTCCCCCTGGATCAGAATCTTCAGCGGCGACTCGAGCAGGGCCTGTTCCTTTAAGACCGGATGATCGAAGTGGCGGTGAATGTGTTCGGCCAGGTCGAAGGGGTCGAAGTTAATCCGGTTATCTTCGATGTACAACCGGTCCGCTCGCTCGACGTAGGCCTCTCGCGCTGCCGAGCCATTCAGAAGGAAGGGCTGGCCTAGGAGGGCCTTGAGAACGAAGCGACCGACCTCTGGGGTCCCGTCAAGTTCGAGTCGGTAGTGGAACGGATGAGGCCCGTACCCCGGCAGCTCGAAGTAGGAGCCCGAAAGATCCGAAGGCCGAAACTTCGGGGAGACCAGATCGATCTTCAATCGGGAAAGTGTGAACGCCCGCCGCCGGCCAGAGAACGGAAGGATACTGCAACTGTCCCCGATCCGGACTCCGCTGGCAGCAATCTGCCTCTGCATCAATTTTTGCTGGTACATATGAACTCCTAAAGTTAAAGACGACGTACCGTCTTTTCTGCTAATATCGGCCTTCTGGGAACACAAAGGACAGGGCAGCGGGATGAACATTCAGAAGGGAAAAACCGAGTTTCTCATGGGCATCGACACCATCGAGCAGCTTCAGCAGTGGTTGAACGAGCACCCGTTCGCCAACGGAATCGCGTTCATCGGTCGATCCAACGTTGGAAAATCGTCCCTCATCAATGCCCTCTTCGGGAAGAGCACGGCGCGTGTCTCCAAGATCCCCGGCCGGACCCGGCAAGTGAACATCTTCGACTTCATCGTCGAGAACCAGGAGACGAAGTCC
This sequence comes from Pseudomonadota bacterium, assembly GCA_027487685.1. GTDB lineage: Bacteria > Bdellovibrionota > Bacteriovoracia > Bacteriovoracales > Bacteriovoracaceae > Peredibacter. Next base: position 111,242 of record JAIYDC010000046.1, read on the forward strand.
CTCGAGCACTTCTACCTCTTCGACGTCCCAGGCTACGGTTTTGCCGAAGTCTCAAAGGAGATGGCCCGGAACTGGCAAGAGCTCCTCGATACGTTCTTTCATCTCTGTAGCAGCAAGGTTCTTTTGCTCAACATCCAGGATGCGCGGCACCCGCTGCAGGAGAGTGACCTCGTGTTTCACAAGTACATCAAAGCGTTTGACCTCGAGACCTACCTTCTTCTCAACAAGGTCGATAAACTAAAAACTCAAAGTGAGCGCGCCAAGTTAAAAGCCCAGATGCCGGAGATCTATCGGAAGTTTAAATGGGTCAAACAGATCCACTTCACCTCCGCGGAAAAGGGTGACGGAATTCCCGGCGTCGAAGAAGCGATCATCAACTTCGTGAAGCGGAACAGTGATCTGAAGGGATTCAACTAACCGACCGTTGTAGTACGGAATCGCAGTTTATCTAGTGGAACCGAAGTGGCCGCGGTAAAATAGCGGACTATGCGAAGTCTCGAGCACCTCCTCCTCGATCCAGCGGATGAGAAGAAAATTGAAAGCATCTTTGTGGACCTCCGGTCCAGGTATAAGAACTACAAGGACCCCTGGGGCTTTGACCTCGACCTCTGCGAGCGGGCCCTCAAGCGGTTTTTTCCAATCTACCGGTCCTACTTCAAGGTGCGCGTCTTCGGCGCCGAGAACATCGAGGACCATCCGTACATCGTCGCCTCAAATCACACCGGACAACTGCCCATCGATGGGATGCTCATCACCATGGCATTTCTGATGGAGTCTCAGAAGCCCCGAGTGCTTCGGGCCATGGTGGAGCGGTTCATGGCGCAGCTGCCCTTCATCGGGGACTTCACGGCCCGAACGGGCTCGATTCTGGGAGACCGCGCGAACTGTGCCTACCTCATTGATCACGGTGAATCGATCCTCGTCTTTCCCGAGGGCGTTCGCGGCATCTCCAAGAACACGCCTGACTTCTACAAGCTGCGCCAGTTCTCCGAGGGGTTCTACCGGATAGCCCTTCAGAAGAAGACGCCGGTCCTGCCCGTGTGTGTGATCGGGGCAGAGGAGATGTTTCCGTTTGTGATGCACTCAAAGCGGCTCGCGAAAATTCTCCGACTCCCAGCACTTCCGTTGACGGCGAATATCTTCCCGCTCCCCTCACCGATTGACATTCACATCGGGAAGGAAATCCTTATTCCTGCTCATCTCGGAGAGGAAGCCACGGACAAGGAAGTGAAGGAGAACGTCTTTCACATTGAGAACACCATCAAGCGCATGATCGTCTCCGGCCTTAAAACTCGCAGACCCTTCCTCGACCCGCTTCGGAAACCGATCTCTCGGTACGTGATCAAAGAATTTCGGACCAAGGTCCAGCGATGAGTCCACCGAAGAAAATCCTCATCATCGGGATCGCGGGAGGCCTTGCGCAGATGACCGCAAGACTGATCCTCCTTGAACACCCCACTTGGGAGATCACTGGAATCGATTCTCGGAGCGTGACGGAAGTTCCCCAGCTCCGAGGGCTCACCGCCGTGAACATGAAATACTCCCGCGGGAACTTCGAGAACCTGTTCCGGGTCAACAAGTTCGACGCCGTTTATCACCTGGGCCGCATCAGTCACGTCGCGAACGAGCAGAATCTCTTAGCAAAACGGATCGACCTTTCGGTGATGGGGACGAATCGAATCCTGGAAATGTGCGAGCGATCCGGGGTCCGGAAAGTCGTCATCCTTTCCACGTTCCACGTGTACGGCGCGCTCCCCGACAATTCGATCTTCCTTCCGGAGGACGCGCCGCTACGAGCGAGCATTCGTCACCCCGAGCTCAGAGACGTGATCGAAATGGACCAGATCTGCACCAACTGGATGTGGAAGAATCAGAACAGCATCTCCACCGTCGTCCTCAGGCCCTGCAACATCGTCGGAACACAGATCCAGAACTCGATGACGAAGTTCCTCGGAGGTCCCCTGGCGCTGAGGCCCATCGATTACAATCCGTTCTTTCAATTCATCCACGAGTTCGACATGGCCAATGTGCTCTACCGATCACTGGACGCTCTCCCGACCGGCACCTATAACGTTGCCGGAGATGAGTTCATCTCGCTCCACGAAGCTCTCACCGTCGTCGAAACCAAGGCCGTCCCCTTTCCGATCGTTCTCGCTGGGGGCGTTAACAATTTCTTGAAGAAGTTCAGCATCAACGTCCCCGACTACCTCCTCGACTACCTGAAATTCTCCTGCCTGATCTCCAACAAAGAACTAAAAAAGCACCTAGGCCCTGATTTTTTAAGGTTTACCGTCCGCGAGGCCCTCGAACTCATTCGGCTTAAGTAGATTGACGATCTGCAGGGCCTTTGACTAAAATGGTGGGCTTATGGCTCCCTGGCGGAACGGTAGACGCAGCGGATTCAAAATCCGCCGTTGGCAACAACGTCCGAGTTCGAGTCTCGGGGGAGCCACCAAATCATCACCAGTAATTAACCCACTCCATTCATCTCAAACGAAACGTTTCCAAAAAGCCTGTGGCTCCCCCGAGCTCGAAGGGTTTTGTGTACGGTCGTCGGAGCTGCCCCAAGGCAGGTCCGATGACCGGCGGCACGACACGATGTCGTGACGAACAAAACCACAGTGCCAAAGGAAGGGAGCTGGAAGCGACCGCCCGGAGGCCGAGTCTCGGGGGAGCCACCTTTTTTTAAATTTTATTTGTAGAGCCGGCCAATGCCTCAGAAATCTTTGTCTTCATCTTTTTACTCAAACAACGATCAAAAATCGCGGAAGAGTTCATGCGTTTAAGCTGCTCTTCTGCTGCTTCTTTGTCGCCTTTCTTTGAATAGCACTCGGACACTGCTAACAGTCCTTTCACCACCGAATCTAAGTTTGGACAACGCCAGTCGGATGTCCCTAAATAAGCTTTCGCACCAAGTTCGGGATTCAACACCTCTGCAGCTGCAACACCTACCCTTCCGATGCACTCACCTGCCGCAGAGTTGTGGCTACCACCGGAAGAAGACATCGCAGAGAGGGCAATGACAGGAGAGCACACTGTAATTCCACCGATTATCCCACCGGTAAACCTGATGATAAAATCTGTAGAATATCCCAGACCTGTAATGAGATAGCTAGCACTCGTTCCACTTGCATGAGACACATTTTCCCAAACTGATTCACCCTGAGCTAACTTTACATTATTAAATTCATTCTCACAGGGGCCAGTGACGATGTGCTTTCTTTTCAAATTTTCACTATGAGAGCAAGCAAAAAGTAAAACACAAATTGTAATCATTGTTAGACGATTCATTTAGCTCTCCGAGTGAAGGTTTATGGGTAGCTTAAAGAATATTGCACTGGAACGGTAGACGCAGCGGATTCAAAATCCGCCGTTGCCAACAACGTTCGAGCTCGAAGGGTTTTGTGTTCGCTCGTCGGGGAAGCCACCAAATCAACGCAAATCTACTTCCGGACTAAGACCTTAAACCCGCCCATCGTAAAGCGCTCAACTGAAAAAGGCATCACCATATCCTTCATCCCCGTCATCCGTGGATCCTTGTGAACTTTCTTATTGATCCGCACACGGTCGGCCTTGGACTTATAAACGATGAAAGCAAAAATGACGGTTTCATCTTTTTTCAGTTTGTACTGTTTAGGAAAGGGAAACCCCCAAGCAGTATCCAGGTCATCTCCGACGCATTCGTAGTAGTCGAGAGCACCGTGATCCATCCAAACTTTACACCCTAGTTTTGCCATTTTCTTATAAGCGGGGAGATTCTTCTTCTTGATTGGGATAACGAATCCATCTACGTACCGGGCCATGGGAGCTCCAATTTTTAAAAGTTATTTCTAAGCATCACGAGTAAGTTTGTAATCCGAGGGTACCCTCACATTCGAATCCCATGGAAATGTATCACGGAAGGGTCAGAAGTGAAGGGTGCCTATGCTCGTTGTTCAGCGAATCTCAGGAGATACCCATCCGGGTCCAAGATCAAAAACTCTCGCTGACAGAGTGACTCCGCTCCGATCTGATAAGACGTCTCCTTCGGCGCCCTGAAATACCCAAGGCCGGATGCCTCGATGCGCGTCTCCAGTAAAGCAATGCTGGGGACGTTGATCTGGAAGTTTAACCCTCGTCCGTAGGGATACTCAAGATCTCCTGTCACCCAGTGACCATTCTTCTCTTCGAGCATGATCTGGGCCTCTCCGAGGGAGAGGAAAACAAACCGAGCTTCAGTTCTCTCGTAGTCGATCTGGAACCCGAGGAGATGGTTATAGAAATCCAAACTCCGCTCAAGGTTACTAACAGACAACTCCGGAATGAGGGGCGCAAACTTCATGGAAAAGAGCATAGGCCATCTACGACTCAAATCATAGACGCGGTGGATGCAAACTCTGGCGTCGGCAGCATCCTCTCTCTGTTCAGGGTCAGAGAATCCTTTTTGCCTTTAAAAATTTCGACTCCCAAGGGCGCGCTTTACGCAGTCGACGTCGAACCGCGGCTGCGGCGGCGACTGCGACATCAGCCGCCTCGCATCGGTCATCCACAAGGCGCGGATGTCGTCATAGGTTGCTGCCAGCCTCTGCGACGCCGGCAGTGGACCAAAATCTACCAGCACCAGTCTTCCTTCGCTGGTAACAAAAATGTTCTGGGTATTAATGTCGAGAACGATATTGTTCTGCCGAGAGATCCGCTGAGCTTCTTCGTAGAATTTCCGCAACTCCTGCTCGATGTGCGGGGGAATCTGGCCATTGTTACTGGCGATGAATCGATCGAGCTGAGTGCCCTGAGCGAACTCCGTCGTGATCCAATTCCCATTCGGATCATAGGCGAGGAGTCCCGGCACCTGGATGGTGCTCGTTTGCGTTAGCCACCGGTGGTTAAGAACCGAGTTCCACATCATCTCCCGGGAGAAATTCATATCCTTAGCAATCTTAATGACTACATCTCTTCCGCCGACTTGCGTGATGTACGCGTCTGCTTGAGCGCCCGCGCCTAAGTGTCTTTGGAGCCGGAGTGTCTCGCTACCCGTGTTAAACTCTCGTCGGTTGGGCCTCGCCCGCAAGTCATTCACAACGTGTTTGACTCGGTCGAAGAGGCCGGTGTCTATGACAACGGACGACATCCAGTTGGTCGCTCGCTGAACGATCGAACCAGATCCTGGCCGCTGGCCCATGTAAAAGCCTTGTTGCAGAACCCGTTCATAGACTCTGCCGTCATAACCCGACGGCGCGATGGCCAGGTTCCTTGAAAAATACTGCTCCGAGTTCTGAGAAAGAAACCCACGAATGTTCTCTCCACCCTGAGGCGCTCGCACCTGGGAGACAGGCCTAGAAGTGACTCTTCTGATTCTTGTGAGCAACTCATCAACGGATGAAGGACCTTCCAGAGGATAGGTCACCGACGGATTTGTTCTCAAGGCTTCATCCATCAGCATCAGCCTATTCTCGACGGACAGCGGAGGATTGGGCGCACCAGAGTTCGTCGGCACGGCGATGACGAGATCTGCCTGGCCGGACCTCACTAACTGCTCAGCGAAGGCCTGGTCCGCAAGACTCCAGGGATCGAATAGGCCGCTAACAACGACGATCTTCTGGGCGTTACGGATCGCATCATCCGTGAGGGGAACCCCCCATGACAAATTGATCAAAACTATGAAGGTCAAAAAACCGTACATCATTGATTTATGATCGGATTTTGAGCGGACATGTTTAACCAAAATTCCATTTCCTTTGTCGTATTGTCAGGATTGCTAACCTTCCCTAACATTACTTGACCAAGAGCATCCAGTTAACTCATAGTGAGTAAACAACAAGGAGACATCCCGATGAAATTACTTTTTGCTCTGGCATTCATGGTTTCCACATCGGCCTTCGCCGAGATGGCCGTTCCGGTCAAAATCTTCTCGAAAAGCGAACTCACTGCCATCCTCGGTCCCTATCCTGAAAAAGGATCAGCACTCGAGCGCAAGGACTACGACGTCTTGAAAAAATTCCAAGAGACTCGGACCAAAGAAGAGTGTGCGGAAGCTCAGGCTGAGGCCAACTCTTCGCTCATCTCGTTCTTCGCCTCAAGCGAAGGTCCTCTTTCGAAAGACGAACTCAAGGCCGTCACACCGTTCCTTTTGAAGACCATCGCAGTGACCGGGGCCAATGTGCTCGTCGCCAAGAAGATCTATAAGAGACCGCGTCCCTATGACTACTTCGAAGACCTGAGCCCCTGCGTGAAGAGAGAAACGTCTTACGCCTACCCGAGTGGCCACGCCGCCACGGCCTTCGCCCTGGGACACGCCCTGGTGAAGAGGTTCCCTGAGAGAGCAGACGCCATCTTCGCCCGGGCCAAGAACATCGCCTGGAACCGAGTCTTAGGCGGCGTGCATCACCCCTCAGATCTCGAGGCATCCGAGAGACTGATCAATGCCTTACTCGCTGCCGACAAAGACCTCCACTAGAACTCAAACAAGTACAGGAGTATCACGATACTCCTGTACTTGATTATTCCGATCAATTCACCCGGACCAGCATCGAAACCGCTCCTGGTACAAAAAATCCTCCGCAGACATGAATTCTTACGTTCGAGGGCCGAGGCTAGGCCCGCCATCAGAAGCCCTGGAAATAATCGTCCATCATGGGTAAGATACCTGAATCAATCAACAAGGATGTAAAATGAAAAAGCTCTTCGTTACTCTCGCCGTCGCTCTCCTCTCAACGGGAGCGTTCGCTCAAGACAAAAGCAGTGGGTGCGGCGCTGGTTGGCAGGTCACCAAATCGATGACGACCTCGGGCTCCTCCACGCGATCCCTCACGAATGCTACTTTCTCACAAGGTCTCGCGATGACCTCTGGAACTTCTGGCTGTGCGAAGCATGACATCGTCATGCAAGAGAAACAGAAGATCCATTACGTTGAGTCGAACCTCGTTCCCTTGAGACGCGAAGTCGCCATGGGTGAAGGTGAACGGATCAACGCTCTCGCGTCGATCTGGGGATGCCAGAACGCAGACTCCCTTGCGCCATCGCTCAAAAGAAACTACCGCCGCGTGTTCTACAAGAAGAACCCAAGCGAAGTCGTCAAAGGCCTCGATGCGCTCCTTGCCGGTTGCTCACTTAACGTGTGATCCCACTCCTCATCTTCCTGTCCTCACTAGCGACCTCCATTGCTAGTGAGGATCTTTTCCGCACGCAATGGATCAGATCCCTTCACAAAGATAATCAAAAGAACAAAGCATTTTGGTTCACGGGCTCCGGAGACGATCCCGATCTAGAGCTCAAGGCCACCATTTCTGCCTTCAACGCAAAAGAGAATTTTGACTCAAACAACCATGCGCAGTGCCTTTATCCGGGCCGCAGGATGCTCATCGAGAGGCACCTCGGGACAAAACTTTTCCCCCACTCCAAATGCCCGGATTACGATCAGTGGATCCACCGCCTTAATCCTCAAGGAGTGAGTGTCGTTTTCGCGGGGAACTATCCCGATAATCCCGGCTCCCTCTTCGGCCATACTTTTTTAAAGTTCAATACGGCTGGCGCTGCTGGGAGCAACCTCCTCGACTACGCCCTTAACTTTTCGGCCGATGTCCGTGACGAGATCGGGTTCCTCTATGCGCTCAAGGGCCTCTCCGGCGGCTACTTCGGATGGTTTAGCCTGGATCCGTATTTCATGAAAGTGAACGAATACAACGAGGGTGAAGGCCGGGATATCTGGGAGTATGAAACGACCCTTGGCCCGGAGGAGGCGAGGTTGATTCTTTCTCACGTCTGGGAACTCCGGCAAAGGGCCCAGTTTAAGTACTACTTCCTGAGTGAGAACTGTTCCTCCTTCATCCTGAATCTCCTGGATTTCGCTAGGCCCGAATGGAATCTCCAGACGCAAATGCCTTGGTACGTGATCCCGCTTGAGACGGTGAAGGTCCTTCACCACCGATCAGACCGGGTCCGGAAAACAACGTACAGGCCTTCGGTCCGCTTGCGCGCACAGCACGCGTTCACGCAGCTGAGCTTCCAAGAGCAGACCGGGGTCAAGAGAATCCTCGATTCGAAAGACGGTCTGACCGACGAGACCGATCCGAAGACCTTGAAAGTGGCGGCGATGCAAATCGCGGCGATTCACAGTCGGAAGGATGGATCCCTACCACAGGCCTTGGTAGAAAAAGAAGAGGATGTCCTCCTGCGACTGAGCGAACTCTCTTCTGAGTCTCTCCTGAAAAACAATGAACTTCCCTCCCCCCACGACGGCCATGACATCACGCAAGTCAGCATCGGCGCCGTCCACGACGAGCGCACAGCATTCCTCCTCGGGTACAGGCCGGGAGTCCATGATCTGAATGACTATGCCACGGGCTACCTGCCGTACTCTGAGTTATCGATCCTCGATTCCTCGCTTCGCGTGGATCACAAGAATCTAGAGTTCCAGAAGATAGATTTCCTCTCGATGACGCTCCTTCGTCCCTGGACGGTCAATGAGAAAGAATGGTCTTGGGGCGCGAAAGTGTCTTACCAGGGGAACTCACAACTGTTCGCAAAAAATGCTGACCAATTCTTAGGCGAGGCCCTCCTCGGGATGGCCTCGGTGACTCAAGACTCACTCCTCCTCGGTTTCCTTGCGGGGACCTACATCAGCGCGGGAGAACTCAACCTTGATCAGTCTCTGGGTCTCATGGCCCAGACGCATCTGATTTGGAACGAGGACACCTGGAAGAGCGTGAACGGGATGAAGTTTTACCAAGACCTGAATCACACTCAAACTGATTCCTACCAGCTGGTGCCGTACAGTAACCTGGCCTTTCATGATGGCCCAAACTTAGACTACCAAGCGAAGTTTGTTTGGCCTGTGTACACTCCGGGACTACACAGAACTCCGGCGCAGCTGACGGTGGAAATTGAATACCACTTCTAAGCGACGCTACTCTCTGATGAAAATGAGACTGATGAGACAGTTCGCCTTAAGCCGATACCCCTTGCCCTTAAGGTACTGCACGGTTCTACTTTGCAGCGGCGCTTCGGGGTTAAACGTGTGATCTTCGATCACGAGGACCGTGGGAGAAAAGCGATTCCAATCGTTGGACTCGAGGACCTCAAAATCTAAGCCTTCGACGTCGATGTTCATGAGATCGATCGGTGTGCCTTGAGGAACAGTCTCCGCCAGAAGGTCTCGGAGCGGCTGAACGGGGATCAGCTTCTTACTCGTGAGAGTCGCTTGGTTCGTCTTAAAAACCTCTTCGGAGAAACTGTTGAGGGTCGGATTTGAGAATTCGTAGTACGTGAGCTCGCCCATCGCTTGGGCCACACCCTTGTTGATAAAAATATCCCGAGGCCTTTGGGTTTCAAACAGTTTCTTCGCGGCGGGGTTTGGCTCCACGATGAGCCCAGACCAGTCAAGCTTCTTGTAGAAATAGTAGGTCACCGAGAGCTCCTTCGGTCGGAAGGCCCCGATGTCGACGTAGAACCCAGACCTCTTAAAACCGAGGAGAACGGCCGCTGCGAAATCCTCACCGAATTCGCTGTAGATGTCTCGCTGATAGTGGGTCACCTTGTCTTTGTAAAACGTACGAAGGCCCTGGAAGACGGGTGGCGGTAAGACTTGCTTTAAGAATTCGATCATCGGACTTTCCTGTGGAGGTAGACGTCCATCTAATTTTACGCTCCACTTAAGGGAAACACCAGAAGCGATGAATGCCATTGGCCGCCTAAACGACTCAACGATCAAGAGCACCGTCTCCTCGCCTCTTCAGAGCTTCCCTAGAAAAAAGGTGAGTAAGAAACCCGCAAGGATCGCAAGGCCCGCGCGGGAGTTCACCGCTGAATACGCCTCCGGAATCATGGTATCTGCGACCATGGTGAGCATGCACCCCGCAGCGAGGGCCATGATCATCGAGATCACTTCTGGGGCGAAACTCTGGAAGTACGTGAACCCGGCCAGGGAGAAAAGCCCAGAAAGGATTGTGATAAGAAACCAGAGGCTAAAGATGAAAGTGAAACTGCGCCCATTCTTCTTCATCCCAACGGTGCTCGAGAGTGCCTCCGGAACGTTGGAGATGAGAATGGCCACGAGGGTAACCATGCTGATCCTATTCTGGGCGATCAGCCCTACGCCTAAGACAATGGCCTCGGGAATGCCATCGACGAGTGCTCCGGCGGCCAGCGCCAACCCACTCCCCTCTTGCTCGGCTTCAGATTTTTGAATCTCCGACGAACGCTTCCGGTCCGAAGCCCCATGTTGCGAGAGTAAGTAATCGAGGAGGGTGTAGATCACGCCTCCGGCCATAAACCCTAAGCTCGTCGGTAGCATCCCCCCGTGTTCATAGGCCGCAGGCATGAGTTCAAAGCTGATCGAGGAGAGCAGCGCACCGGATCCAAACGCCATGATGATTGAAGGGATCCTCTTACCGAGGGGAACATAATAGCCCAGCGCTGCCCCTAGGAGGAGTGAACCTCCTGCGAAGAATCCCCAGCAGAGTGCTTGTAACTCAGGACTTAAGCTATTCATCCCCAGATCCTAACCTACTCAAAGGCCCTCGAATAGGCAGGACTCAGCGACTAGAAAAGGTAGGAGTAGTTTAAACTTAGAACCAAGGTCTTCGATTTCGCAGGAGCTCGGACCCCGTTGTCGAGGGTGCGAATCCCTTCGGCCGGTAAGGCGTATCCAGAAACCCCGAAGCTGTGACCTCTTTTGGAATTAAGGGAGAAGAAGCCGCCGTAGGAGCGGACGAATTCGGTCGAGGGAGGTTCCTGAATGAAATAGCGCTGGATGTAATCGCCCTGGTCATAGTATCCATTGCGCACCATTCTCACGCGGCCTCCGAAGGAGATGCCTCGCCAGGCCATTTCCATCGACCACTTGATTTCTTCTGCCTTTTTTTTATCTGCCTCCACGACACCCCCTTCAGGGATCTGCATGAAGGAGTACGAAACTTCGGTTCGGAAGCCATGGCCCAGTGAGCTTCCCGTTAGGTAGCTCACACCCAAACCGTATCTCCGGATGTCTTCTGAGAAACGACTCTTCTCGATGATTCGTTCTTTACTCTCAAAATCTAGACGCCGACTGACGGAACTCGATTCCTGCTTATCGTAGTTTCCAAAAACGCTGAAGTAGAATCCTTTCAGGACAACGAGCATCGCTCCAAGAGTGACTCCCGTGGTTCGAAATTCAACGTCACTGTTTCCCATGTACGAAGTTCCGTCTTCGGTCGAACTCGGGTACTTCTGGTTAAAGGAAATGTTTGGGAAATAGGTCCGAACGCCCAAGCTTAGCCGCCGGGTGACCCAGGCACCGACGGCGACGGAGTTGTCGATGAAGGTCGTGTTACTCATCAACTTTTCATTAGTGCCCACCCGCTCGGTGAGCTTTTTCACTGCGTTGAATCCGAGGTAGAGCTCCGGAACATAGCGCCGGTGGCCGCCGGTGATCCGAAGTTCAGTGGAATTGAGTTGCACTTCCTCTTCGTACCGATCACTCTGCTGAGGATCAGGAGTCACAGTGGTATCGACCCCCTTAAAGGTATGGGCCATAGACAACTGCGCAAAGCCGCGCGTCGCCGCCGCCGAGGGATTGGTGCTTAAAATGTTTCGGTCAAATGAGCTCGTAACGTTTTGTGCAAAAACGGTAGTCGCGAGGAACATCCAAACCAGGGCGTAAACCATGGAGATAATTTAACACAGGTCGGAGGAAGGCCGTTAGAGCGAGAAAATCTTAACACATTTGAAGGCCGGTGATGCCTAGGGTATCCGACAGCGAAGATCTACTTCTTTGGTTCACCGGGGGCACTCCATCACCAATACCCGCTTCATAATTTTGGCCGAAGTTTCAGGCCTGGGAAAATCCACCTCCCCTGAGTGATGGTACCTTGGAGCTGAGGCCAGAAGGGAGGACGGGACGATGGAGAATCAAACGTCAGAGAGACTCAGAAAGCTCAATGGAAAAATCATGCACCACTGGGAGGGCCGTGCCCTGGATGAGATCGACGCTTCAGTCCATCAAAAGTCCTTAGCACTTCGGAATTCACTCCCCATTTTCCTAGATCATCTAGCGACCGCATTGTCGACGTCCAGGGACCGAAGTTCTGCCCGCAAAAAACGGGAGCAAGACGCGACGACGGAAGTCAGCAAAACTCACGGGAGAGAGCGCGCCGGGATGGCGAAGTACACTCTGGATCAATTGATTTTTGAATACCACATTCTCCGGGAGGTCATCTTTGATGTCCTGGAGACGGAATCACCTCTCTCGGCCGTTGAACGGGAGGTCATCATCTGCTCCATCGAGCAATCCGTGAACGACGCTGCGACACAGTTTAGTGAGACGCTGCGAGAGATCCAAGACCGCTTCATGTTCACTCTCGCCCATGACCTGCGGACTCCGCTGACTTCCGCAAAACTCAAGTCCCAGCTCTTCCTGAGAAAACCCAAGGACCTGGAGTCTGCGAGCGAGGTGATTAAGGGGGTCGTGGATGCCATGGACCGGATCGATCTCATGATCACGGACCTCCTCGATGCGGCAAGGATCGGAGCGGGGGAGAGACCCTCACTCCACAAAGTCGACTGCGACCTCGAAGTGATCTTGGGTCAACTGACGGCCGAGCTGAACCTCATCTACGGCGATCGGATTCACCATGAGGCCCGAGGTCCGATTCACGGAAACTGGGACGCGGAGGGCCTTCGCCGGGTGTTTGAGAATCTCGTGACCAATGCGGCGAGGTTCTCCCTTGCTGGATCTCCAATCACTCTTGGCACGAAGCTCGGAAAGTCACAGGTGGTGATAAGTGTCCACAATCTCGGGAATCCCATTCCTGTAGCAGAGATAGAGGTGCTCTTTGAGCAATTCAAGCGCTCACAAGGCGCTCAAGGAAAACAGGGCTGGGGCCTGGGTCTCGTGATCGTTAAGGGAATTACTGAAGCCCACGGGGGGACCGTCAGCGTCGAGAGCTCGGCCGAAGCCGGGACTATTTTTACCATCACTCTTCCATGGGAGGAGCCTCCGATTGGGGAGGTCAGGGAATCTCAGATATCTCTTTAACCTAGAGACCAGAGCGTCGTTCCCGAAGTCCATTGTGAATGAAGTGACTTATCGCTCCGTGGAAGTTCCCAGCTCCGAAAGCGCTCGCGATGTCAGGGTAGCGGGCCAGGTAAGTCCTTGCAGAGAAGGAAGCAGAGCCTTGACGTCCCTCCCTTAGCCCATGGTTAAGCCAGTGCTCGGTGGCAGCGGTGATGTTGTTCGGTCCGAAGGCGTTCTGTAAGTCCTGGTTGTGGTCAAGGTACCAGCGAGCATCAAACACCTCGGGCCTTAGTTCGAGTGCTCCCGCGCGTCCTTCGTAGATCCCATGGTTCAAGTAATGCTCGATCGCGGCCACATAATTCTCCGCTCCGAGAGCATGGGCAACGTCTTGGTAAAAAGAAAGGTAGGTCGATGCGGAGAAAGTGAAATTGCCTTGTCGTCCTTCAGCGATCCCATGAGTTAACCAGTGGTTTGAAGCCTCTTCAATGTTCTGATCTCCAAGCGCCGCAGCGAGATCAGGGTACTTCGCAAGGTACCACCTCGGATCAAACACGGCCGCGCTCAAGAATTTGGTGGATCGGGGACAAATAGTGGACCAGTTTTTCGGCGCCATCGCACCGTTGAGCGCTCCGTTTTGTTCAGTCAGCATCCAGAAAAACTCGGATTGAGAGGGAGCTTCCCAGGTCCAGAACGCCCAGCCTTTGAATCCATACTCACAGCTGCGTTTAAGGAAATCAGTTAAGCCATTCGCCGCCTGCTGCGGGTTCGGGTAATTCGCCCGGTGGGCCCCGTATTCCCCCATTAAAATGGGCTTTTGCATGTTCTTTCCTCTGGGAATTTCGGATCTTCGCATGAGCTCATCGATGCGGACACTCGATCCCTCTGGGTAGAGGTGCATGTCGATGTAATCAGCTTTGGTTTGGAAAGCGATGGTTTCCGGTCGGAGTGGAAAATGAAAGTGCTTCCCGGGGGTGAGCGCTTTTGCGACGGGACCTTCTTCAATGGAAAGCCCAGCAGCAATCGCAGGAAAAACGCTCACACCGACGAGGAGACCTGGGTGGACTCTTTTAATGGCGTCGACCATCTGATTAACGAAATGCACCGTCGCAACGTCGAGCAGGCGACGCCGCTGATTCATGTCGCCGAGATTAAACTCGTTCCCCTGGGCGTTGACAAAAGTTCCTGAGTTTAAACTGAACGGAGGTGCCGCCAGGTCGACGAACATTTCATTGTTAATGTCGATGGCAAAGATCGAACTCAGTAAGGAAGGTGACTGGGCCTTGATCGCCCCCAGCAAGTCCTGCCAGAACCGAGCGTTGTCAGAGATCCGACTCTGAAGGAGGAGTTTCCCGTTGTAGCTACTTTGGGCACTATCGACGTTGGCCAATTCGGGGACGTGCCGAGAAATGTAATTACTCGGGATCCCTTCGCCGGTCAGCATGACCAGCAGATTTTTTGAGCGTGCCCGGGCGATGAAATCAACGAGGTTAGCGAGATACGCACTATCGATCCCTGGGCCAGTGCCACCCCGTCCGAATCCAGCGCCCGAGAAAATCGACGCGACGAAGACGCGAACGAAATTGTATCCCGAAGAGCTGATGTACTCGAGGTGGGCCTCGACGTGTGGCGCCGAATAGAACCCAGGATCAAAGGTCACGTGGTAGAGGTTCTTCGGCTGCGCGGGGTCCGGCGGATGAAGAGTGTTAAAGTTCACTCCTCGTGGGATGAACTCGGTCTGCGTGAGTTTGTCATAGAAGGTCGAATGTCCGTAGATCGATTTCACTGCGATCCGAGGCATGGCCGGATCTTGCGGCATGAAGTTCACAAACACCATCAAGATCGCTGCGACCAAAAAAAGTAAAATGAAACGACTAAAATTCTTCATACTCATCTGCATCCTAAGTGAATGTGAATCATCAATACTTACGGCGAAAGTTACTCTCGGTGCCAATCACTCAGCGATCCGGGGCCAAAGCGTCGGTGCCACTCTTACTGCGGAGTGGTCTGAACAGGTCCGGCGTCCCTTGGACGTGAAGGTGTATCTTCCACATCCTTTCCGAGGGCCCGGTCTGCATCGATCGTAGTGCGAGATTGACCGATTTTCCGGTGAATGCATGTGAGAGTGAGCTCCAGACGGTGGCACAACTGGATGAAGCCATCTTCCACCGGGGAGCACATGGACCGCTTGAACGCGGATGTGTCATTGTACGCGTTCGCAAGGTCCTCTGAACTTAGCCCTGTGCTGTTCTCGCAGATCGCATGGAAGCGTGTCGCCCGAGCGTTCGCCTCGGCGATCTCCGCCGGGCTTAGCTCTCTTCGGAACAGACTTGCCACTTGGCCTCCAGCTCCGATCACGAGCCTCGCCGAGAAAACACCGACGAGCAGCGCCAAGCCTCCGAGGAACATCACGGCGTCCCCGGCCCCAGCGTAAGCCTCCGGCACGAGGAGGCTAAAGAAAGAGGAACTCAGTTTAGGATTAAGTGCATCGATGACTCGTAACTGCTCATCGAAAGGCAGCTCCGGAGGAATCACCCTCTTCTTTCCATTCCACGTCACGAGCAAGGTGTTTCCCCGGCTACGACTGATCTTTATTTCATTCTGAAGTCCCATCGCGATGGATGCCGGCCCTACAGAAAAAACAGGGAGCTTCTCGTTCAAGAGTTCCTTAGACCGGAGGAAGATCTCGAGCTTTGCCCCAATCTCCGGCGAGTGCTTTTGGATGTCTCCCAGAACGTCAACGAATCTCCTCGTCTTTGAGAAATCAACGACGGTCGGGCCCACGTAACTTTCAAGTGAGAACTCCTTCGCGGACACTGATGGGCCGACGAAAAAGATGAAACTCAAAACTACCGAGAATACCTTCCTAAGAATAAACATCCGAGTCTCCAGGCTAACCTTTCGCACTGATGTACGTATCGGCGGCTTGAGTATAAACTTAGCCTGTCTCACGTCCCCCGGTGGAAATATTTTCCGTACATTTTAAGGGAACCTCTTATCCTTTGGAGAAATGGCGTCGGTAGACGCCAAGTCCCAGAAGGCTTGGGAGGTCAAGCTTGCTCAATCACTGCGGGGAAGCCGGACGAGAAATCGAGTACCTATTTCGACCCGTGTTAAATTGAATTTCCTTGCCGGATGAACGATCGCTATCGTTCACCCCTCGTTGATGAGACCGGGCCCTCACTTGCAGGCAAGAAAGCAAGCGGTCGAGACGCCCGCACTGCTCCCGAAAGACTGGATCAGAGCAGCGGGACTCCTTTAGTTCTGCCAGCCGATTGTACGCCTCAACAATCTGCTCGGCGCCGAGTGTCGATCGATTATTACAAGCACTTTCCAAGGCAGAGAGCCGACCATTAATCTCCTCGATCTCCGAAGAATTCAGGCCCTGACGGACATCGTTCACAACCGCTTCTCCGGCCTGCACTGCCATTCCGAGAATCCAAAGTGCACCGAGGGCCGTGACGACGGCGAGGAAGAGGATCACAGAGGGTTCTGCGTGAGCGGTCGGAATCAAAAGATCCATGAACGACAACTGCCCTTGAGGCACGAGGGATTCGATGGCTTTTAACTGATCAACGAAGGGCAAGTCTGAAGAAATCTCGACCTTCTTCTCGCCCCAGCTCACGAGAAGCTTTTTTTCGCCTTGGGCCAAGACCCTGACCTTTCCCGCGCCGGGGATAGAGACTGCGCCGGCCGTCACGAGAAGCTGAGGAAGCTTCTCGTTCAAAAGATTCTTGGCACGGTAAAATTTTTCGAGTTCTAACCCTGCCTCCGGTGATTTCTTTTTTGCGGCTGCGACGACATCGCTAAATTTCTCATACGAGCGCAACTTCCGCACAAGGGACTCCGTTAGATCTTGAGCCGAAGCCTCTTGGGCGTAGGTTTGAGGAGTGGACACAACGGCTAAACTAAGGATCATCGAGAGAACTTGTCTAAGGAAAAACATAGAACAACCTTGGCTTAGGAAACATCATTTTTCCGGTATCGGAAGATCGACAGAAGACTTAATCCTAACCGATTTGGTTACCTACTCAGGCTTAGACAAGACTCGATGACTGCCTTAGTTGAGTCCTCTCCTCTGCGGGAATATCACTCGAAACCCTGGCTCCAGGATTTGGCCTCGGGGATTCTTTGAGATTTCATCCTTGAAGACGGACTCTCTGAGGTGATCCAGGGACCGGAGCTCTCGAACAACTCCCTCCTGGGTGGAGAAAGCCATTACTCGCTCCTGCAGGTAGGTCAACGCCCTCTCCCTGTGGGCCCTGCCATCTCGATTCATAAGCCTTTCCGCAAGGAGCTTCGCTGCTGCCGTGGGCGCATTCTTTAGGTTCGTGATAAGTCCGCGTACCAGGGTTCCGGATTCTGGAACAAATCTCAAGAGATCGCACCGCGAGGCCGAGAAGAGTGGGTTCTGGAAATCGATGCTCAGCACATCGAGTGCGAACTCCTCGTCAATGATCCCATCCCGGATGAGAGCAAGGACCTGCTGATGATTGACCTCCCCTCTCACCGGCGCAAGGAACGCATGGTCCCCATCGACTTCATCCGTTTCAGGAAATCGGAAGTTGAGCCGCCTCAGTGCGGACAGGTAGAGATCCTTTCGGAGCGCGAATCTCGTCTCCCCAACGAGAAGAGGATCGGCGATGACAGCAGTAGGAACTTCGATGAAACTCCGCGGATGCGTGAGGGGCTTCAGGTCGGAGACCAGGTTGATCTCAGTGGTGCAGAAGAGAGGTCGCAGCTTTTCCTGGAGACTCCTTCCTCGAGGCAAGTTCTTTTTCGCTACGAGACTCATCCCAGCTTTCACAGTCACGGCGAATTCCCCGGCGTCGATGAACTCATGCAAGTAGGAAGCGAGCTCCAGATCCGGTTGATGACTCCCAAACGAGAGTCTCCTCTCTTTGGTCCACCAGTCATTGTGCGGGGCCGCGAGCTCTTTCATGATGGGTCCACCAGAGTTATGGCAGGCCGAGCAGCGCATTTTAGTTCCAACCTGAGGCGCTCGGCCCAGCTTAAGAAG
The DNA here is from genome assembly GCA_027487685.1 of Pseudomonadota bacterium. Classification (GTDB taxonomy): domain Bacteria; phylum Bdellovibrionota; class Bacteriovoracia; order Bacteriovoracales; family Bacteriovoracaceae; genus Peredibacter. The sequence continues at coordinate 129,226 of JAIYDC010000046.1, forward strand.
CCTGTTGTCCTCGAGCGCATCCAGAGAGTCACCTCGGTAAAACCACTTCGGCCCGGCCTGGGTGCCGATGAGCTCGTAGAAGTTGTAGAACTTCTTCTGAAAGTCATACGCAATCACCTCGATCAGGAGCTTCCCAGGGGCACTCTTCTGAGCAAGTGCTACGGCCGCGTTTGGATCGAGGTGCGTGAAGTGCCCAAAGTAAAGGTGTTCCGGGAGCACCGATTGACCTCGCAAAACTCGAGACTCGCCTTTGACTGATTCGAAGATGCTAAAGCTACCGAGCTCCGGATTGTGTCGCCCACGGTTGGCAACCATCGCGGGGAGCGACCGGAGGCCATCTTCGCTTAAAATCCGTTTCAGCTCCCGTACATCGTGAGGGCACTCTGAACTTCCAGACAACAGGATGGCCAGAAGATCGCGGCGTCCCTCCGGGGCTAGGCATGCCTTGAGATCTAGCGAGAGAGAAAGGAAGACCAGGAGAAGCATCGATTTCATAAACCACCTCATCGTTTGGGTCCGGGGAGGTATAAGCAATAACCGTTTTCAAGTAAAATCGATTGTTTTTATTGTATTATCGAATAAACTAATACAATGAAAATATCGTCTGGTCAGCTTGAGGCATTCTACGCTGTGGCCCGCCTTCGGAGCTTCACCAAAGCCGCAACCCACCTCCACCTGACTCAGTCCGCGCTGTCGCAACGGATTCTGAACCTCGAGCGCGAACTCACCACGACGCTCCTCATCCGTGAGCGTACGGGGATCGAACTCACGACCACGGGCCTCGATCTCTTGAAGTTCTGCCAGCTCCAAGACTCGTTAGAGAACGAGTTCTTGGGGAAACTCAAGAGCGGACAACCGGCCGGTCTCGCCGGCGTCGTCCGGGTCGCCGGGTTCTCCTCGGTCATGCGCTCGGTGGTCACACCAGCGCTTGCGCCGCTCCTCAAGGAACACCAGAAGCTTCAGCTTCAGACTCAGACCCGAGAGCTTCGAGATCTCATTCCTCTCCTTCGGAACGGCGAAGCCGATTACGTCATCCTCGATCGGGCCATCGAGCGCGAGGGCATCGAAAGCCTTGTCCTGGGACGGGAGAAGTACGTCCTCGTCGCTTCGAAGGCCAACAAGACAGTCGAGACCTTCCTCGACCACGATGAATTGGATGAGACGACCCTGCGCTATCTCAAGCTCGCCGGAAGCTCGTCGCAGAAGATCGTTCGGCATTATCTCAACGACATCTACGCCATCATCGATGGGGTCGAACTGGGCCTCGGCCAGGCCGTGATCCCCAAGCACCTCGCCAAGGACAATTCGAGAGTCCGAATCCTGGCCCCGAAGGTCTGCCTCGAGGTACCTGTCGTTCTGCATTTTCAACGGCAACCGTTTTATTCGAAGCTCCACAGTGCCATGATCGAGGCCATCGCTCGCGAGGCCCGGGAGCGACTTGTTTAAGATCATCGACTGCAATTTACCTCGGAGAGAGCTATGGCAAACAAAATGGGTATTATCCTCGTGACCTGCGAAGACAAAGCAGGAGGCTCAGCTGATGATGAGCACCTCCGCAGCGCTCTCCGGGCACAGGGTGTGGAGTTCGAAACTCGCGTCTGGTCAGACCCCACGGTCGATTGGTCATCGGCCCAGGCCGTTGTGATTCGGACCACCTGGGATTACCAGAAAAAGCTTGAGCACTTTCTCACCTGGGCGCAGAAGGTTTCTGGGCAAACGCGGGTCTACAACCCACTCTCCATCATCCGCTGGAACTCCAGTAAGCACTATCTTCTGGAACTCGAGGCCCTGGGACTCCCCATCGTTCCCACGAGGGTCTTTAGTCGCTTGGAGGACGTGCAACGAGAAGTGCCAGAGCTGCGGAAGCGCTGGGAGAGACTGATCCTAAAACCGGCCGTTTCCGCATCAGCGGAGCTGACCTACCTCATCGGAGGTCAGAGTGAGTGGAGCGACCAGGCCCGGGCCATCCTGACCCGTGGAGACCTTCTTCTTCAGCCCTTCATCGAGAGCATCGGGACCCAGGGAGAACTTTCTTTGATCTACGTTCACGATGGTCTGAGGTATGGATTTTCTCACGCTGTCCTCAAGGCTCCTGCCTCCGGAGACTTCCGAGTCCAGGCAGACTTCGGTGGGTCCGCGGTCGCCATCGACCCAGGTGAAGAGCTCAAAGCGCTTGGACTCCGTGCCCTCGAGGCACTGCCGACAGAAGTTCTTTTCGCTCGGGTTGATCTTGTGGACTGGCAAACGGGCCCCCTCATCGGGGAACTCGAGCTCATCGAGCCGGAGCTCTTTTTCCGGTGTAATCCGCGGGCAGCCGCTTTCTTCGTGCGCTGTCTGACAAGGAAGCTTGAGCTCGACTCGAGGAATACTTAACCAAATCAAGCTGTGATCGACGTCTAACCCATCGGGTTGGTGGCCCGTCGTTGCTTCGAACCTACTTGAGCTTCAAGCGCCCTTGGACAAAAAGAGGTAGCTGTTGAGAAAAAAACGAAGAGTGATAAAATGTCCGAGATTCTGGTTCGCGTCCTAAGCTTCTGGCTTCATTAGTATCCGACTAAAGAGGCAAGTTTTTACCGGACTCGACGCCGCAATGGTCCGATGACACAATAAGTATCAGAGCTGGGGAGAGGAAAAAATTTCCATTTCTCCTAAGCTTTTGCCGGTAGGAAGCCGATAAAAGCAATACACCACGGAGGTCTCTCATGAAAAAACTAATCCTTTTGACGATGACAGCGTTGCTTGCCATCGCCTGCGCCCACGGTGACAGGAACCCTGCGTCCATGGAGCAGGAGAAAGATGCTCGCCACGAGCAGTTCCAGCACGGTGTCTTCGACCGTCCGAATCCGAACTAGGTCTAATTAAAAAAGGGGCCCAGATCAGCGATGATCTGGGCCCCTTTTTTATTTTAAGCCTTAAAAGATGATGCCGTTGATCCAGGCGCCCAAAGAGGTCGTATCCAGATGAGTTTTTTTACCATCGAATGGCCAGGTCTGAACGTAGGTCCAAAGGTTCAAGTGTTTATTGATCGCAAACGTAGGTCCCGCAGAGGCAGAGGTTGGCCAGCGCTTAAGAAAGAGCGGATCGGACTCAACGAATTGACGGAAGGAAAGGTCAAGGCCGAAGCGCATACCGAAGACATCGTTGTAAGCATAGTTGACAGAAGGAGACATGGCCAAGATCAACCGAGACTTCTCACCCGGGCTCCGACCACTTGCTTTCCACTCTGGTGTGACCGCTTCATCGTCGGTATAGAAGAACACTCGTGGGGAAACGATCGCATAGACCGACCAACGATCAGACATTTGGTAGTTAAGACCCGTGAAGAGACCTGGGTTAAAGATAGTCTTCTGAAACCGGGCGTCGCGGCCATTGAGCTCAGGAATATCCGTATTAAATGCCCCCTTCAAGCTCCACTTCTCTCCACCGGCAAGTTTCCCCGAGATCCCAATCCGGAGACCCTGGAATCGCCAAGCTGGCTCGGTCGGAAGCCCGCGCTTGGTGTCACCCCGGTACGTCATGAAGATGTGCTCGAGGCGAGTCTGGAGGTCAAGGTTATAGCGGTCATTCAGTTTGTAGGTTGTCGAGACCAGATTGAAGAGCTGAAGCCCGTCGTCGAGGCGACCACCGAGTTCGTTCTTGGCAACCTTCCCGTCACCGAGTGAGTTTGCTTCTAAAAAAGAGAAGTAGTTCATTCCCCAAGGTGACGGTTTGTCGTCCTGTGCGTAGGAAACAGTGGACCCGAGAAGTAGAAGACTAAGTAGTAGTGTGACGTTCATGAGCATCTCCAAGCTAAATTCTTGGCGGTAGTCATAACGAATAAAAATCTTTTTAGAAAGCCTTTAGGTTACGAGCATGTAATTTTCAGCGCTGATGTCATTCTGACACTACCCTGCCCTCAATCCTCACAGATTCTTAACCAAATTTCCGCGGACCGCCGAGGTCGCCGTAAGATTTTTAATGAAACTGTCAGGGGACTGAGGAGCAAGAGGATACCAGGAGGTCGAAGAAGCGATCGGGAGGGGTGGGCCCTCCCGACGCGAAAGCTACTTACAGGCCGGAAGATTATTATTGATCTGATCGATGACACCCTCGACGGTGCACACCTTGGCATTCTCGCGCTTCAGGTGATCCATCAGCATCGTGGACGCCGTCACAGACTGGGGGTGGATATCGTGGAAGAGAATCACCCCAGAGTTCTTCGCGGACGCCCGCATCTGCCGGAGCGCACGATCGTAGATCGACTGCGGATTCTTATCTTGCCAGTCGAGGGTATCGACGGTCCAGAAGATGTGGACCATGCTGTGCTCAGCGATCTTCGCTCGCACGTTACTGACGCTCACCCCAGCGCCATACGGAAGCCGGAAATTCTTGATCGTTACCCCGAGCTGATCTTGGACTACTTTTTTTGCCGTTCCAATTTCACGCTCGAGCTGGGAAGCACTGACTTTCGTGAGCTGCTGATGGGTGTACGAGTGAAGCGCGATCTCATGGCCCCCCTCTTTCACGCGCCGGGAGAGGGCCGGGTTCGCCTCGACTTGTTTTGCGAGCACAAAAAACGAGGCCAGGAGACCCCGGTCCTTGAGGTTCGTGAGCACCTGATCCGTGGTCCGGGCAGGGCCGTCATCGTAGGTAAGAGACCAGGTGTTTTCCGGGTAGTTTCTTCCGGACACGTTCCCGTTGGTCCCAGCGGAAGGGAAAATGGTATCTGCGCTGGTGCCGCGGCCAACCTGAGAGAGCAGGGCCTTCATGTCTTTTGAGAGCGCTCTGATCTCCCGCTCAAGTCTCTTGAAGCTGAGCTTCTTCTTCTCTTCTTTAAGTGTCTGCTTCAGGACCTCAGGGTCAACCTGGTAGGTGTTCATGTCCCGGTAGAAGGCCCGACGGGTAGCGCGCAGGAGCACCATGTTTCTCCAGAGCACCTGCTTCACCGCAAGGTCCTCTTCTCGATCCCGGCGTTCCCGGAGGGTGTTGAACAGCTCGGTCTGCTGCTCCCGGAGGCTCGAGAGGATGAGGGGCTTCAGGTTCTCTGGGATTCGGCTCGTCGGGGTATCCAGGCCATCGTAGAATTTCCCGATTTCATCCAACGCTGACTGGGCGTTTGCCTTCTGCTCTGGAGTAAACTCCGGCAGGGCCGTGACCAGGACGAGGTTCACGTAGAGGTCCCCAAAGTCATGCTCAAAAGTGTCGACGAAGTTCCGAACCGCCAGGAGGGTTCCGTAGGCATCGGAACGTAGGGCCCTCTCAGGTCTTTTTTCGAGCTCCGCATCGAAGGAGTAGAGGTGAACTTGTCCGATCATGTAGGCGTGAAAGATCCCATCCATGAGCTTCTGAACCTCCGCCTTGAGCTTCGTCGGATCTCCGATCTGCTCCGTGAGAGCGGCGATCGAGCGGTGAGACTGTGAAGCGAGAGCTGTTTGCACCGATGGTGCCTTCGCAGGCCCCCAGGAACAGGCCGTCAGAAGGGACAAAAAGAGAAGGGACGAGTTTTTTGGTGAGCGCATGGGTTCTCCTAGGTGCGTTTTAACAAGTATCGGTCAAACCTAGGTCCAGGCTTAGAACATACCGCTCAAGAATCGGAGTAGAAGTCCTTCGCTTTCCGGACCAGGTCCGTCAGAAATGGTCGCAGGCGAATTCGGACGTCCCGTGGAGCGGCCTCCAGGAGCTGGACATAATCTCCCTTCACGTAGAGGAGCTTGTTCGCCTGCGAATCCCAGCGGATACTCTCTGCATCCGATACGGGCATCGACAGGTCGGGGATCCCATCACTAAACATGAGGGTGAGGTAGCGGATATCTCGCTGGGCCTCGAAGGCCTTGTGGTTAAGAACCTTCTCCTCCCGGAGCTTGGCCTTCTTAAGATCGAACAGGGAGACGAGTTCTAAGGTCAGTGCGTTTTTTGAATCGTCCATTCTCCTCCTCCATAAGTTGTAGTTCCGTTTTGCCATAAAAATGCCCTCCTGGAAGATGAATTTCACGACCAAGCGAAGATCCCTCATCCATTAATTTTCAAAGTGTTACAAGCTCGCGGTTTTAGAGGAAAGAAAACAATAAAGTCGGTTTAATTAAATCTCCTTCTCACCGATAAGATCTTATGGAGATGTGTATGAAAATTCTGTTCCTCATGACTTTGTGGTTTGGCGTCGGGAGTGCTCTCGCTTCACCAGGGCGCGATGCCTGGAAAAAAGCGGACCTTGCCGGAAAGATCTTTCTCCTCCAGGAGTACAAGGCTTTCTACCGGGAAATGGCCAGGACGGAAACCCTCGCAGGTGAAGATCAGAAAACTTCACTCCGCTGGCGTGAGTTCTTCCTGAGCTCCGCCTGGGCCTCCGCAGATCTTGATTGCTTCTATGCCGGCTGGCCTAGCCGGCGAGTTAACAACGTCTGCACGTCTCCGGCACGGAATAATCCTGACTACCAGGCCGGGAGCTGTACCAGCGGTCAGCTCCAGTGCCAGCCCCTCTTCTTCGGAAAAGACCTCTGTGTTCCGATCGGAACCCAAGCTCAGCGCAACTCCGCCTTCGCGAACTGCGAGAGTCAATTCCAAGGGAGCGGACGGAGTGCCGCAGACGTCGTTACGGAGACACAGACTGAAGGAAAGGAAGCCGCACTCCTCGAACTCATCGGCGCAGCCGACCGAATCTGCGGCGAAGGTGAGCAGCGGGCAAGGGGAATTTGTCCGAGGATCCAGGCGGCGGTGAACCGAGTCCGCTCGGGCGCTCAAGAGGGTGGAACTCCTCGACGTCCCACTGAAGGTGGCCCTACGGTCGAGCCCGCGGTTGAGCCCGCAGTCGAACCCCCAGTTGAGCCCGCGGTTGAACCTACACCACCAGTGACGCGGTCTCGGGGACAAAGTCGCGCCCAAACTTCACCGCCACCTCCGGAGACCGTTGTCCGAAGACCTCAAGGGAGCGCGCCACCTCGAGGGGGTACTTCGCCGACGCCAGGCCCAGTGGTTCGGCGCCCACCCCAAACTCAGGAACAACTTGAACAAGCCGTTGTCGTCGCCAATCGAGGACTTCAGCAAGTGAGCGGGGGTGACGACTGTGAGGTCGAACGAGAAGGCCAGCCGTTTGAGCGAGACGAACCCCGGAACTTTCAGACCGAGTCTATCGGCAATAATCTTGGGGAAGGTTGGGACACACTCTTCTCCCAGACTAACATCGGTCAAGTTCCTCGGGGTTACCAGATCGTAAACCGAGGCCCGAACGACATCGTGAGCGAAGGCAATCAACGGGAGTGGCAATTCATTTCCTCCGATAACTCCCGGAGAGAGACCTACATCACTATCGGCGACGGGATCGACAACCGGATCTCGAACAACTTGGAATCGGTCATCGTCTTGATCCCAAGACGGGTACAGCCAAAAGTGGAGTTACTAGGAAACGTCGTTCGAGTGACGCTGGCCACGGGTGAACGAGTCATCTTTGATAAAGCTTCAGGTCGAGTGCTCAGAGGTGCCTTTCGAGAAAATCGAGTCACCCAGGGAAATTTCAACAACGTCGCGTACACGGGAACTGGAATCAGCATCCGAATTAACAAGCGCGCCGGTGATCCCCGTGAGAGCCAAGGGCAGGCAACCATCACCCAGAATGGCCGTACCTGCCAGGTCCCCACCTCCCAACTCTGGAACTCGAACACGAACTTCCGCTACAGCGATGACCGGCAGCTCGTTCAGTTCCTGAACCAGCGCTGCGGTGGTGGCCGCTTTAGTATATGAAGACCGAACTTAAGTCCCTCTTCAGTCCTAAAGACCTTGCCCCATTTACCTCCGCTAAGGATCACTTGAACGTCCTCTGCCTCCTCGGACTCTACGCGATTCCAGCGGGCCTGATAGCTAACTTTTCTTCCGTCACTGGAGTCGTTCCTACGGCGCTCTACGTTGCCCTCGGAATTCTGATCATGGGTGCGGTCCAGCACACCCTCGGCACCTTCGTCCACGAGGCGGCCCATCTTCACTTGTTCCAACGTAAAAAACTCAACGAGTTCGCCGGGCACTTCCTCTGCGCGGCCCCGCTCTTGAGCTACCTCGAGGATTACCGCTACTTCCACTTCGAGCACCACCGGCACACCGGAAAGATCGGCCGAGATCCGGAGCTTCTGTTCTACCGGGCCATGGGGATTTCGCCCACCGTCTCCTCTCGGCAAGAGGTCGTGAGACTCTTCTTCCTCGACCTCACCGGGATCCACTACTTCAAAGGGCTCCAGTACCTTCTGGGATTCTTCAAGGACAAGCGGGCCCAAGGGGTCATCAGAAATCCGACTCTGCCGGAACACCTGGGCCTCCTTGTTTGGGTGACGCTCATCCCGTTCCTTTTCTGGGTGTCGGGGCTCTTCCTTCCCTTTTTCCTATTCTGGCTTCTTCCGTTACTGACGATCTCGCCGCTCCTCCTTCGCTGGCACGGCTTCGGCGAACACGTCCGTGAACAGGGAGACGATGCCTATGAGAATACGCTTACCCACCGGTTCGATGTCATCAGCACACTCCTCCTCTACCCCATCAACTCCTCTTACCACCTGGAGCATCACCTCTTTCCTCAGGTTCCTTGGTACCATCTGAAAGAGCTCCACCGCTTCGCTCAACAGCACCCCGTCTACCGCGAAAAGACGGCCCCCCTCATCGTCGAGGGGTACTTCCTCGGCGAGGCCAGCGTGATAAACCGGGCTTTCCCGATCGTGGGCACCGACCTATAATCGAGGGATGTACGGTTTACTCCTGATCGGAATCTCGGTGGTCGCGGGCTTCCTCGGATCCCTCTTAGGGCTCGGAGGAGGAATCATCGTCGTGCCAGCGCTCACCCTCCTCTTCAACGTCGATATCCGCTACGCCGTGGCAGCGAGCTTAGTTTCCATCATCGCGACCTCCTCTGGGGCCGCCGCAAGTTTCCTGCGAGATCACCTCACGAACCTGCGCGTGGCGGTGCTCCTTGAAGTCGGTACTGTCGCCGGTGCGATGACAGGATTTCTGATCGCCGCACGGATCAACTCCCAGATGCTCTTTCTCCTCTTCGGGGGCTTTCTTTTTTTCTCGGCGCTGATGATGCTCCGGAAAAAACAAGAGCAACGGGCCCTGACGGATCACCCCTGGTCAGCGGCGCTCGGACTCGGGAGTGAATTCCGCGAGGAGACCGGAGAGCTTGTGGCGTACAAGGTCGCGCAAGTGCCCCTGGGACTCGCGGCCATGTTCGGCGCTGGGGTCCTCTCTGCTCTCCTCGGCATCGGGAGTGGAATCTTCAAAGTCCTTGCGATGGACACGGCGATGAAGCTTCCTCTCAAGGTTTCTTCGGCGACGTCCAACTTCATGATCGGCGTCACAGCGACGGCGAGTGCGGGAGCGTACTTCCTCCGCGGAGACATTAGGCCCGAAATCGCTGGGCCCGTGGCCCTTGGGATCATCGTGGGTTCCTGGGTCGGTGCACGAGCGATGATCCATCTTCCGGCGCAACTCATCCGGAAGATCTTCGTCGTCGTTCTCGCAGTGGTTTCAGTGCAAATGATCCTGCGAGGCCTCGCGCCATGAAAACCGATTCAACGCTCGAATTAAAAATCTCATTTTTCCTCAGGGCCGGGGTGATCTTCGCGGGAGTTCTCATCGCTCTTGGGTGGATCCTGAAGTTCCGCCTGCACCTGAATCCGTTCTTTAACTTCCAAACTTACGATCCTATTCCTCTCCAGGACCTCGTTTCTTTTCACCGACAGAGAGGAGACTATGCCGCCCTACTTTCCTACGCAGGACTCGCGGCCCTGATCTGCCTTCCCCTCTTTCGCGTCCTTCTCACAGCGTTTTTGTTTTTCCGGCAACGGGAGTTCGCGCTGGCGGCCATTGCCAGCGGAGTTTTTCTAATTCTCCTCCTCGCCATGGGTCTAGGGCTGGAGCTCTGAGGTCCTCGGTCATTGCCTTCTTCGGTCAGCGGATGTAGAAAACCTTCATGGAAAAAGATCGGACGACACACTCTATCCCTGTGGGCTACCTTCTGTGGGTTTTCGGGTTCACCGGCTCTCACCGCTTCTACTATGGGAAACCTCTCACGGGGGTGCTTTACTTTTGTACCTTTGGGCTGCTGATGGTAGGCTGGGTCATCGACTTCTTCCTCATCCCGCAGATGGAGCGAGAGTCGGCCCGGCGCTTTGCTCCCGGTGCCTATGATTACAGTGTGGCCTGGCTCCTTCTGACCTTCCTCGGCGTCTTCGGCGCTCACCGCTTTTACTTGGGCAAATGGATCACTGGCGTCATCTGGCTCTGCACCGGAGGCTTCTTCCTCGTGGGGTACCTCTTTGATTTCTTAACGATCAATGGGATGGTCTCAGAAAGAAACCATCTCACGTAGCTCGGGTGAAGTCCGAGAGAGAGCTCCGAGGGGCTAGTGCCCTTGGAGTTTTTTCCGGTTGCTCCAGATGGAAATCAGCACCGAGGAAAGAAGGATCGTGAAGATCACGGCCATCGTGACGGAGACCGGCATGTGGTACCAGTGCATGATCAACATCTTCGTTCCGATGAACATGAGGATCAGGGCAAGGCCATACTTCAGGTAATGGAACATGTCGGCGAAGCCCTTGAGCGCAAAGTAAAGAGACCGAAGGCCTAGGATGGCGAAGACGTTCGACGTGAAGACGAGGAAGGGATCACTCGTGATGCCGATGATGGCTGGGATGGAGTCGATGGCAAAGACGAGGTCGGAGAATTCGACGAAAATCAGGGTGATGAAAAGAGGAGTGATCATCCACTTTCCGCTGACGTTCACGAAGAACTTGTCCTCGTGAAAATGCGGAGAAGTCGGAAAGATCTTCTTGGTCCAGGTGATGACCCAGCTCTTCTCGAGATCGTGTTCGTCGCCTTGGGGCATGAGCATCTTGATCCCGGAGAACACGAGGAACGCACCAAAGAAGTAGATGACCCAGGTGAATTTCTCGAGGATTGCAATCCCGGCCCAGATGAAGAACGCGCGCATCACGAGGGCACCGAGGATCCCGTAGAAGAGGACCTTGTGTTGGTACTGGTTCGGAATCTTGAAGTAGCCGAAGATGAGTAAGAAGACGAACAGGTTATCCACGGACAGAGACTTTTCAATCACGTACCCCGTGAGGAAGAGCATGAAATCTTCCTGCCCGCGCCAGTAGAGAATGATCACGCTGAAGGCCATGGCCATCGCAATCCAGACACCGGACCAAATGATCGATTCTTTAAAGCCCACGGTGTGAGACTTTTTGTGAAAGATCCCAAGGTCAAGGAGAAGGACGACAAGGATGAAAGCGACAAAGGCGATCCAAATGGCCAGGGACGTTTCGTGATGCATAAAGTTTCCTCAATTCCTAGTTTCTGGTATTCTAATACCTTCAACTGGGCCTTGTCATGAAAATAGACTTTATCGTGGGATCGGAAAAATGAACACGCGGCTGATCCAGGCGCTCGAAAAAGTGCGCGCGCTTCCGAAGATCACCTTAGGTGAGATCGCAACGCACTTGGAAGGCGAGGCGATCCTCGTCTTGTGTCTCGTCACGATCCTCCCGTTCATGCAGCCAATTCCCATTCCCGGTCTCTCCAGCGTCCTGGGTTTCGTCGTCCTGCTGCAGGGGCTCGGTCTCATGGTTTTGGACCGTCCACTCCTCACGGAAAAAATGAGTGCAGTGGTTATTCCACACGATAGGTTTGATATTATCTATCGAGCGGCCCTTCGGTTCACCGGGTTCACGGCCCGGCTCTCGGCCTTCAAGCACCCGGCCACGAACTCGAAGCCCTCGAAGATCCTGTGCGGTCTCTCGATTGTCCTCTCCGCGGCGTTTCTCTCGCTCCCGCTTCCTATCCCCTTCTCAAACTTTGTGCCGGCCCTTGCCATTTTCCTGATCTGCGTGGGTCTCATCGAAGAAGATGTCATGCTCGTGCTCATGGGCCACGGGATCACGGCCGTGGTCTGTGTGATCGCGGTCTTTTCTTTTGAGATCCTCCGGGAGCGCCTAACCAACTGGCCCTAGTGGGCCTGGTCGAGGGAGCAACCTGCGGTCCCACCTGACAGCGAGAGAGACTCGGTCTTGATCTCTACCGGCTTCTTCGCCTTCTCGTCACAGTCCTCGAGCTTCTTGTCCAGGGCCTTCAATTTTTCATGCACGACTTTCTGCTGCTTCACAACCTTATCGTCCTTAGTCACCGGCAGGGTCTTGGCCTTCCCGGCCGGAGCTGCAGAAACGGTGACCGAGAAGAAGAGAACGGCGATGAAAACTTTCATTGTTACTCCTTACTGTAATTGACGGCCCGAAGACCCATGAACGCACGATACCAGGTCCGAGGGAGGATACTCAAGAGACGAACGATCGAGGCAAAAAAGAACGGGAACGCGTACACCATCTTCTTCTTCTCCACCGCCCGGGCGATCAGAAGGGCCGCCCGGGAAGCCGGGACAAGAAACGGCATCGAGTGCGTATTGGTCGCGGTGAGTGGGGTCTCGACGAAGCCGGGGCAGATGGTGGTGACCGCAATGTTAAACTTCCGGAGGTCGAGGTGAAGGGACTCGCAGTACTTCAGCACCGCTGCCTTCGTGGCACTGTACGCAGAGACACCGGGGAGGCCGTTGTACCCGGCGATGGAGGAGATCGCCACGAGCTGCCCTTTCCCAGTCGGGATCATGACGTCGAGAGCGGCCTCGAAGGCGTACATCACTCCGAGGAGGTTCACGTGGACCATCTTGTAGCTCCAGTCGAAGTCCGGGACCTTGGTTTTAAATTTGTAGCCGATGCCTGCGTTAGCGATCAACAGATCAAGGCCAATGACTCGAGAAAACTCCGCGATCGCAGCTTTTAAGGCCGCGCGGTCGGCGACGTCGACCGGATAAAAGGTCAGGTGCTCCGTGCTGCCCTGAAAACTCTCTTTGAACTTGAGGGGGTCCCGTCCACAGACTCCGACCTTCCAGCCACGGTGGAGGTAGAGTTTTGCTAACTCCATACCGATACCCGTCGTACCACCGGTGATAAAAACAGCTCTCATGCACGATCCTTTGAGGAGGAAATGCTAACACGGGATCGGGCACTTCACCATTGGCCAACGCGGAAAACAATTTTGACTTTTCCCTGATTTACCCTTGACGAGGGAGCGGCAGGTCTTTATAGTTGATGAAAATTCCGGGGGAGTAGTTAAGTTGGTTATAACGTCTGCCTGTCACGCAGAAGGCCGCGGGTTCGAGTCCCGTCTCTCCCGCCATTTTTTAACTC
>JAIYDC010000002.1 GCA_027487685.1 Pseudomonadota bacterium
AGACTGAGACGCCAAACCGGACTCAGACTGAGACGCCAAACCGGACTCAGACTGAGACGCCAAACCGGACTCAGACCGAGACGCCAAACCGGACTCAAACTGAGACGCCAAATCGCACTGAAGGTGAGACTCCCACCACGACCGAAGGCGGGACCACAAGCAGCACCAACGGTGGAGTTCGCAGAGACGATGCAGCACCAGCAACACCGCGGGATGAGGCCAAACGCTCTCTCGATGCCGAGCTCGAACAATTAACCAATGAGATTGTCACGCGAATCGAGTCAGTCTCTCAGGATAATCCTGAATCTGCGACAACTCAAAACCGCGATGGAGTCCGCCGCGCTATCGAGGCGAATCTCGATCAGGTCCTGCGGCGACACCGCGAGCTTTGTGGGCGCTTTCCTCGGGATGCTGACTTCTGTCTAAGTGCAGAGCGGATTCGTGAACTCCGAGAGCAGGCGGCAGGCCGATCCTGTTTCGTTGACCGTCGGATAAAGCAGGCAACGAGATTAACCCGGGACGCACAGCCAACGATCCCTCTTGCTTCACATATTGAGGAATGGACGGCGCTTAATCCGAAACGCTGCCAGACCCTTCTGGGCGGCGAAGGTGGTAGTGGGCAGAATGCAGAAGGAGATGGCACGGGTCTAACGGATCAGGAGAATGCTCCTAGAAACTACGATCCTTCCTCTTGCAAGTGGGTGCCTGATCTCCCGCGCCGGATCGTCAATGCTCCAGGTTGCAATAGCACCTCACGCACTCGCGTTTGTACGGGTTATGTGATCTGTAACCAGCTCGAGGGTGGAGGTCGCTTCATTCGTATGTCGACTTGCAGGCCTCAGTACTGCGGGGCCGGGGATCAGAACGCAGCTAACTGCACTAAGGACATGAGTTACTTCTCTCAGAAACCACCCGAGGAGCTGCGAGAATTCCTCTCACCGCGGCTGAAAAATATCCTCTCAGGCCAGGCGACGGAGCAATAATATGAACACTCTTATCATCTTGTTATTTTCATCATTCGTTGCCGCCGATGCCAGCCGAGACGTGTTCATCCGTGGCAAGATTGGGAACGAATTCACCGACAGTAAGGTCAAGGTTATTGATTCGGAGAATCAGGTCTACTACCTCCCACGCTCAGTCTTTCCCAAGGAGTTCCTGATCAAGCAGGGGAAAAGCTTTGCCATCGAGATCCCGGAGAAAACATTAAACAAACTCAAAATCCTAAAAAAATAGCAAAAAAAAGGGCCCCGTAAAGGGCCCTCTCTTGTCTCCAAACGGAGCGGTTACTTAACTTTCCAGTAGTACTCGATCACGAGGCGCTTTTCGAAGGCAAATGGGATGTCTTCAGCAAGTGGACGTGCGACCAGTTTTACTTTCTCTTTTTCACCTGATGGTTCCTTAGTAAGGAACGCAGGGATAGAAGAAATCCGCGGGCGAACCTTCGCTTGAAGGAAGCTGGCAGACTTGGCACCTTTATCAGAGACTTCGATCACGTCACCTGGCTGAAGCTGGTAGCCAGGAACGTTAACGGTTTTGCCATTAACTTTGATGTGCTTGTGAGAAACGAGCTGACGAGCAGCTGGTGTTGAAGTTGCCCAATTAGCGCGGAAAACAACGTTATCAAGACGAGACTCGAGGGCGATGATCATCGTATCAACCCAAGAAGCAGTCTTAACTTTCTTTGCTTTTGTCACGTAGTTCCGGAGTTGAGACTCGCGGAGACCATAGTTGAACATCACCTTCTGCTTCTCGAGAAGTCGGACAGTATAGTCCGAGAGCTTCTTCCGCTGCATCCCGTGCTGGCCGGGACCGTAAGGCTTTCTCTCTAGAGCTCCGGCCTTACCAAGACCAGGGAGTTCAACGCCGAGACGACGCTGAATTTTGAAGCGGGCACGCCCCATGTCGATTTTTGCCATAAATTCTCCTTTAGGCATTTAGCAGGAAACAATAAAATTAAACTCCAACAGGGAGCCTGCATCCTCACACTGTTGAGAGAGACAGAATCCTAGTCAAAAGCTAACCTTTTGGCAAACTTATAAAGCAGTAGACAGAATTGACTCTTGGCGGCACCGGCCTTTTGAGGGCATAATGAGAGGGAACATATGAAGGGATGCTTATGAACCTCGTTGCCTTTTTTCTTCTCTTTCTGGTCCTGGCCGTCGGGACTTATCTCAATCAACTGGATCCAGACCGTAAATCACGGGCGGTGATTGAGGACCGGGTCGATCGCCAGGAAGCCGCTCCCGCCAGACCTGATCTTCCGCTTTAACTAAACCGCCGAAAGCTTCGGCATTAGGTTTCCCATTTCAAGAGCGGCCATGGCCGCATCCCAGCCCTTGTTCCCTGCTTTCGTGCCTGCTCTTTCAATCGCCTGCTCGATGGTATCCGTGGTCACAATTCCGAATATCGCGGGGACCTTGGTCTTGAGTGATACGTGGGCAATTCCCTTAGCGGTTTCTGAGCAAACATAGTCGTAGTGGGAGGTTGAGCCTCGGATCACCGCGCCGAGGCAAATCACGGCGTGGTAGCGACCGCTTTCCGCCAGAGCAAGGGCCGCCACCGGGATCTCAAATGCACCCGGAACCCAAACTTCGTCGATGTTATGAGGGGCGACTTCGTGCCGGACCAGGCAGTCATGGGCCCCTGCGGTGAGTTTTGAAACAATAAATTCATTGAACCTTGAAGCTACAATAGCGATCTTGAGGTTCTGACCGTTGAGTGGGCCTTCGATTTTCATGGACGAACCTTCTACTGGTTGAAAATGGTTTGTTTCAAGAGGTGACCCAGTTTTACTTTCTTCGTAAAAAGATACTGGGAGTTCTTTTGATTGGCGCTGATCTCGAGGGGAACGCGTTCAACCGGGAAGCCGAGCTTCTCAAGTGCTTCGAGTTTTCTAGGGTTGTTGGTGAGAAGACGGGGACGAACGATCTCAAAGTAGCGCAGGATCTGTGCTGCCATGGTGTAATCCCGAGAGTCGATGGGAAGACCCAGGTGCTCATTCGCCTGGGCCGTGTCCAGACCTTGGTCTTGGAGCTTATAAGCGCGGATTTTGTTAAAGAGACCTATGCCACGTCCTTCCTGGCGGAGGTAGACAACCGCTCCCGAGCCCGCCTCTTCGATGAGCTTGAGCGACGCCGCCAGCTGATCGCCACAGTCACAGCGGTAGCTTCCTAAAATATCACCGGTGAAGCACTCGGAATGGACGCGCACCAAGGGTGAGTTGGTCTTGAGGTCGGACAGGGTACCTTTGACGATCGCCACGTGCTCCTGTTTCAGTAGCTCCGAGCGGAAGATGAACAATTGAAACTCGCCAAAGGTGGTTGGAAGTGGCGTGCTTTCAACACTTGAGATGAGGTTCTCTGATCGCTTCCGGTATTCAATAAGATCAGCGATTGAGATCATCTTAATTTGGTGCTTGTCAGCGATCTCGCAAAGGTCAGCATACCGGGCCATGTTGCCATCTGGGTTCATAATCTCGCAGATGACTCCTACTGAGGTGAACCCTGCTAGTCGGGAGAGATCCACCGAGGCTTCCGTGTGACCTGGCCGCTCAAGGACACCTCCGTCCCGAGCGATAAGAGGAAAAATATGGCCCGGCCGCACGAAGTCCGTCGGTAAAGTCTCTGGATGAGTCATGAGCTTGATGGAATGAGAGCGGTCTGAGGCCGAGATGCCGGTACTAATCTTCTCGCGTGCGTCAATGGTGATGGTGAAGGCAGTTCCGAGGGAGGCGGTATTCTGTTCGACCTGAAGGCGCAGGTCGAACTTGCGAGCGATATCGGTAGAAACCGGAGTACAAATGAGGCCGCGACCTATGGTGGCCATGAAGTTGATCGCTTCAGGTGTCACGAGTTCGGCCGCCATCACAAAGTCGCCCTCGTTCTCGCGGTCCTCGTCGTCCACAACGATGAGCATTCTTCCGGAACGCAGCTCGTTCAGGGCAGTTTCTATGGAATCTAGGGGACGCAGTTTATCAGTGTTCATATTTACGTTTTAAAATTCCGTGTCCACTCTTCGTTCTTCGTTTTATCTTGGCCCAATCGAAGGAAGTTCTCGATATATTTGGCCATCATGTCTACCTCGAGATTGAGCACATCACCAATCCTTTTAGTTGAGAGTGAAGTCTTTTCCAACGTATGGGGAATGATCGCCACCGTGAGACTCGTCTCCTGCAGTCTGGCGATGGTGAGGCTAATTCCATCAAGAGCGATTGATCCCTCGGATATCATGTACTTGCGAAGGTCCTGAGGAAATGTCACTTCAATCTCCCAATTGTCGCCAGTCATATGGATGTTCTGTATGTTCCCGAGAGCGTTGACGTGTCCCTGGACGAAATGACCTCCGATTCGGTCGGTGGGCCTCAGGCTTAGTTCCAGGTTCACTTTGTCCTGGGGTCTGAGTGTGCCTAGTGAGGTTTTCTCGAGGGTCATGTGAATCGCTTGAACACGGAAGGTGTCGCCCTGGATTTTTGTCGCCGTTAGACAAACGCCACTGGTCGCCACCGAATCGTCGGGAGAGATTTCCCGGATAAGATTGGGTGCCCGGATTATGAATTCCCTTCCTTCCGCGTTGACGGTGATCTCTTCTATGGTGCCCACTTCCTGGATCAGACCGGTGAACATAGTACCCTTCCTGAGATGAGCTGGTCGCCGCCGATCCAGCGTGTTTCGATATCCGTTAACCTTGGCCTCAAGGAGAGTTCCTCAACCGTAAAATCGTTGAAGATTCCCTGGCCTTGACCGATGACTGTAGGGCTCTGAAAAAGAGTCATGCGATCCAGAAGTTTTTCCCGGAGGACCTCGGAGGCGAGGGCCGGACCGCATTCGAGCATGACATAAATGATCTTCCTGCGAAAGAGGTCTGCCAAAACGTCACGAAGATTTCTAACTCGCGTCACCTGGGTTTCGGGGAAGGGGAAATTCAGCGGGGCGACGGTGTAAACAAGAGTTCGCGCCCGGTGCTCATCCTGAAAGAGCGACGCCGCCTCGGGGAGCCCACCGGAACGAGTCACAACGACGCGCCAAGGTTGTGCAGCGGTATAACCCGGAATCCGCACCGTCAGACGTGGATTGTCCCGGCGCAGAGTTTGACCTCCAATCAGGATGGCCTGATGCTGGGCCCGGAGTTCGTGAACGTGGGCCCTGGCCTCGGGCCCTGTGATCCATTGGGATTCTCCGGAGGGAAGAGACATTTTTCCATCCAGGCTGGCCGCGACCTTGAGGTGCAAGAAGGGGCGTTGCTCTCGCTGAGCGAGGAAAAAAACTTCGTTTAATTTTTCGCCCTCGGGGGCAAGGATTCCGTGTACCACCTCAATCCCATGGGCCTGTAGAAGTGCAATCCCCTGGCCATTGACCTGGGGATTCGGATCAAGATTAGAGATGACGACCTTACGGATGCCCTCTTTGACCAACCTTTGAGCACAGGGTGGAGTGAGCTTGTTCGTATGGGAGCAAGGCTCAAGGTTCGCGTAGAGCGTCGAGCCCACCACAGACTCTTGGGCAGCTTCGATGGCCGCGAGTTCGGCATGAGGGCCGCCGGGTCGCATATGGGAGCCTTCGGCAATGATTCGACCGTCTTTGACAATAACCGCGCCAACTAAGGGATTGGGCCAGGTGGTCCCGAGGCCCCTGCGTGCGAGCTCAAACGTTCTTCTGATGAACGCTTCGTCATTCATCAACTGCTTCCAGATCCTTAAAGACCATGGCCGCAGGGTCTTTTTTGAGTTCTTCGAGGTAAAGCTCAAGGGAGTAGGCGGGGGTCACGCCGAGCCACTCTTTAATCGTTGCGTGGTTGATATTCAGGTTAAGCCACTTAAAGATGCAGGACTGCCTCAGGGATTTGGCCGTGAGCTCAATTTTCAGTTCGCGGCGCAGGTCCGCAAAGATCAACTCTGTCCCTCGCGGTGATAGGCCCCCGGAGAGGATCTTGTAGGGATTGGCGTTAAACAAGAGTTCGTCGAACTCGATTCCGCCGGCGCCGAGATGCTCCTGGATGCAAGCGCGGTAGAATAGGAAGTCTTTGTTAAACACCGGGGGGAGGGGGACTGAGTAGGGGTCACGCTTGGGGTGTTCAACTAGCACCCGGAAATTCCCTTTGTCTTTTAAGATGCCTCCGACCGCAAGCTTGGCCAGGTCCGAGACTTTCAGACCGGCACCGTATATCAGGTGAAAGATGATCAGATTGCGAGCGTTCACGAGCTCCGCAAGTCCCTCCGAGGCCTTGAGTCTTTGCTTGAGGAACTGATAAGTTTTGACGACGTCTGAAAAAGACGTGGGAGCAGGATTATCCAGGACCTTGGGGGACACGGCCATTTGCTTGAGCGGATTATCGGGAAAAAGTTCTTGCCCGAGAAGGAAGTCGAAAAAAAGGCGCAGCGCCTGGACCCGGCGACGGACCGAATTTGATGAGTCGTATTTACCGTCGAGGAACTGAGCGTACTCTTGAACCTGTTGAGTAGAGAAAGAGCGAAGCTTCAGGTGCTGCTGCTTCTCGATCAGAAAAGCGTTGAAGCACTGGAGATCTGCTTTATAGTTTTTCACCGTATTAAAGCTTTTTCCCCGGGCCTCTAGGAGCTTTAAGAATTCGTGTTCTTTATCCAGAAGGTTCCAGTTCATGACTTCGTATATTACGAAAAGGGCTTGGATATGTATAGCATTTCCGATACTCTTTCGGTTCCGCGGAGGCATTCATGATAACAGTTGCAAACTTAACCAAGACCTATGGTGGTCAGGTTCTTTATACTAACGGCTCCTTCTTTATCGGGCCGGGAGAAAAAGTTGGACTCGTGGGGCCAAATGGAGCGGGGAAGACGTCGCTCTTTCGCCTTATCATCGGTGAAGAGAGGCCTGACTCAGGTTCCGTTGATTACTCGAAGAGTCTACGCCTCTGCTACTTCTCTCAAAGCGTCGGCGAGCTCCGAGGCCGCAGCGCTCTCGAGGAGGTGATTCACGGGAACGCCCGCCTGGGATACCTTAAAACGGAAATCAGCAAGATCGAAAAAGCGCTTGAAGACGGCGAGTACTCTGAGGAAATGCTGGAAAAACTCGGGGACTATCAGACGGAGTTTGAAAAACTGGGCGGCTATGACATCGAATACCAGGCGGCCGAGGTTTTAACCGGTTTGGGTGTGCCTCCAGAAGAGCATCAGCGACCAGTTGAGGCCTTCTCTGGAGGCTGGAAGATGCGAATTGCACTGGCCAAGGTCCTGGCCCAGCGGCCCGAATTCATTCTTATGGATGAGCCAACGAACTACCTCGACGTGGAGTCGATTATCTGGCTCGAGGCGTGGCTTAAGAATTTCAAGGGCTCCGTGTTCATGACAAGTCACGACCGCGAGTTCATGAACGGGATCGTGAAGAAAATTATCGAAGTGAACCATAAGACCATTACTGTTTATTCCGGGAACTATGACTACTATGAGAAAGAGCGGAGCATCCGCCGTGAGCAGCTGGTCGCAAGTTCCGAGCGTCAGGAGGCCATGCTTAAGAAGGAAGAGGAGTTTATTGCGAAGTTTGCCGCCCGGGCCTCCCACGCGGCTCAGGTTCAATCCCGGGTGAAGAAACTCGACAAAATTGAGCGTATTGAGGTGATTGCTGACGATCAGGCGATTAATTTCGAATTTCCCAAACCGCCTAGGTCCGGGAACGACGTCGTGAAGATGGAGAATCTCGCGAAAGTTTGGGTTTCCCCTGAAGGCAAAGAAAAGAGGGTCTTCTCGAGTGTCTCTGGCCTGGTCCGGCGGCTTGAGAGAGTTGCCGTCGTCGGAGTCAACGGTGCCGGAAAGTCGACCCTCCTGAAAATTATCGCTGGACTTACCGACGCCACTTCCGGGCAGGCAGTCATCGGTGCGAGTGTTTCTATTGGCTATTTCTCTCAGTACTCCATGGATGTTCTCAATCCCAATAAAACAGTGTTTGAGGAAGTCCGAGATCGGGTCAAGGATAAGTCCGACGGTTATATGCGAAACCTTCTTGCGGCTTTCCTGTTCCGAGGAGACGATGTGGATAAGAAGGTTTCCGTCCTTTCCGGCGGTGAAAAGTCCCGACTAATTCTGGCGACGATTCTCACCAATCCGTGTAACCTCCTCATCCTCGATGAGCCGACGAACCATCTGGACATCCGCTCCCGAGAGGTTTTGGTCGAGGCGCTTAAGGCCTTTGACGGTACCATCCTTATCGTGTCCCACGACCGGCACTTCCTTAAGCAGATTACGACTCAGGTTGCAGAGGTTGATAAAGGCGGTGTACGATTCTATCCAGGACCTTACTCGGAATACCTAGCCCACATCGGAGAACACTAATGGCAAGTCAGCTTAAACTTATTAGCAATGAGATCCTTCTAAGAGAGGGAGAGCATTCGAGTAGCATGTATTGGGTTCAGAATGGTCAGTTAGTCGTTACGAAAAAGCGTGGGGCCGAAGACGTCGTCCTCGGACACATTTACAGCGGCGAGCTTGTGGGAGAGATTTCTTTTCTTGATCAAGAGCCGCGGAGCGCGACAGTGAGGGCAGTCACTGACTGCGAACTCATCCAGATTCCCATGGAAACCATCGATGGCATCTTTAAAACTCAGCCTAAGTGGCTCGAAATCCTAGTCAAAACTCTCGCTGAGCGCCTCCGCAAGGCCAACGCCAGAATCAAAGTTTAAAGGGTTCCAAGCCAATACACTTCTACGTAAGCATCGCGCTTTGTGCGCAGCTTACGTAGAAGTGTGTTGGAACCTTTCGCGGGAACCTTTCGCGTTGCGAAGAGGTGAATTTTTTCATAGAGTCTCGCACTTCTTGCCTTAGTGCTTCAAAACCATTAGAACGGTGCAACTCAAATTAATTGCTGGGATCCTCGAGGGGCCCCAGATAGACGACCTTAAGGTGATAGCATGTCACAACCTCGATTGCAGGAGACTCTGGAAAGGGTCTTCGAATCTAAAGATTATTTGCCTGAGCTTTTTGGGCACCATGATTTCAAGGCCTTCGCTGTTTCTCAGGGTCTTACTATCCCCCTTCATGAGCTGGCCCTCGCCTTTACTCACAAGTCATTCTCCCATGAGTTTCAGGTTCCCCATCAGGAGCAGCTCGAGTTCTTGGGGGACTCCGTTCTCCAGCTTATTCTGACCGAGGAGCTTTACCGCCGATTCCCGGATTATAATGAAGGACAGCTCTCCAAGCTTCGATCGGCGATTGTTAACGGGGCAAGTCTCGCGACTATGGCCCGGGGACTGGGTCTCGGGGCGCTCCTTATCGTCGGAAAAGGTGAGTACCAGAAGCGGCTCTTCGAGCAGGAGAGTGTGCTCGCTGATACTTTTGAGGCCCTCCTGGCACAGGTCTACCGTTTCCAGGGTCTCGACGGTGCGAGGACCATGTTTTTCCTCTGGCTTCAGCGCTTTATCCCGGCCGCCTTTGACGCTAATTTCCTCACAAATTTCGACGTTAAGTCCACCCTTCAGGAGCGAGTTCTCGCTCGCTATAAGAAGCTCCCCCGTTACACCGCAGAGGCCAGTGGTGAAGCCTTCGAAGTTGCCCTGTGGATCAACGACTCCGAAATCGGCCGGGGCATTTTTTCGTCGAAGAAGCTGGGTGAAAAAGAGCTCGCCGACGCCGCATTAAAGAAAGGAATAATCTAAGGAGATTTTATGCTATTTGAAAATCAACACCCCCATAACAAAGCGATCATGATCGCAGTGCTCGGGAAGCCGAACGTCGGCAAGAGCTCCTTCATTAACCACCTTCTTGGTTTTGACCTGACGATCGTGAGCTCGAAGCCGCAGACGACACGAAACCAGTTTCATTGCGCTTTTACCATTGACCGCACCGAGGTGGTTCTCGTCGACACTCCGGGTGTGCATTCAACTCCTCAAGAGCTCAATAAGCGGATGAACGGTCAGGCACAGCTTGGGGCCGAGGGCGTCGATCTTAACTTTGTCCTCCTCGATCTCACGACGGACGTAGTCGCCGAGTTCCGGGACTTTCTCAAAAACTTCGACGCTCCCTTGGAGCGGACTTGGCTGATCTTTACCAAGGCGGACCTCATAAATAAGGAGATGCCGGGCTTCGCCCCTCTTCTCGTCAAACTCCAGGACCTTTGTCCGGCGATCGAGCGGCACTTTGTGATCTCCTCCAAGGATGGCCATAACATTCACGAGCTCACGGGCGCCATCCAGGACGCTGCGAAGAGTTCCCCTCACCTTTACCCGGGCGGCGATGCTTCGAACATGAACGAGCGCTTTTTTGCCACCGAATACATCCGCGAGCAGGCCTTCCGACTTCTGAAAGAAGAGCTTCCCTACGAAGTCGCCGTTGTCATTGATGAGTATAAAGACGTTAAACAGAAGGACGGTGAGATCAGTGAGTCCCACATTTCGGCCTCTATCCTCGTGAATCGCCCTTCTCAGCGGGCGATCGTTGTAGGCCGAGGCGGATCAGTCATCAAGGAAATCGGCGTCACCGCCAGGAAAAAAATTGAGGCCATGACCGGCGGCAAGGTTCACCTGAACCTTCACGTGAAGGTGAGCCCTAAGTGGATGAGTAA
This sequence comes from Pseudomonadota bacterium, assembly GCA_027487685.1. Classification (GTDB taxonomy): domain Bacteria; phylum Bdellovibrionota; class Bacteriovoracia; order Bacteriovoracales; family Bacteriovoracaceae; genus Peredibacter. The sequence continues at coordinate 10,524 of JAIYDC010000002.1, forward strand.
CAACTACGTTCTCGACGAGATCGGACTTCCGCGGACCCAGAAGTCGGCCCGCGTCTGGAGGAAAAAATGAACCAACGATCAATCGTCGTCTCCATCATCGGAAGACCCAACGTCGGCAAGAGCACGATCTTTAACCGCCTGATGCGCAAACAGCATCTGGCCATGACCCATGACCAGCCGGGTGTCACCCGGGACCGGCACTACGGAATTATGAACCTCGATGAAGTCGTCGACGGTGAGCACCTCATAGACGAGGTCATTCTGGTTGATACAGGTGGTTTCTACCCGGAGAAGATCGACATCGATCCGAAAAAGAAGAAGAATAACGTCGACCCGTTCTTTAATATCATGGCCGATCACGCCCGGCTGGCCATCGATGAATCAGATATCGTTCTTTTTGTCGTCGATGTGCGCGAGGGGCTTCTTCCCTTTGATAAGAGCATTTGCGACTACATTAAATCCACCCGGAAAACTTTTTGGCTCGTCCTAAATAAGTTTGATACTGAAAAGCAAGAAGGCGACCAGTACGACTTCTACACTCTCGGGTTAGATGAAGAAGACATGCTGCGAGTTTCTGCCGAACACAACCGCGGCTTCTACGACCTCAGGGAAAAACTCTTGCGATTTGCTAAGAATTTTAAAGAAACTGAAGCCACTAGTCTGGAGCTTCTTCAGAAAGGTGTGAAGCCAGAGAATGACGTGGTCGGAGCTGTCGCCATCATTGGTGCTCCGAACGCGGGCAAGTCGACACTTTTGAACTGCCTGGTTGGCGCTCAAAGGGCCTTAGTGTCGGAGATCGCCGGAACCACCGTCGACCCGATCGAGGGCTACATCGATCTCTACTTTGGTCCTGACGTTGATATCCTGAGCCCCCGGGACAATCAGTTCCGGAAGAATGCCGAGGAGATGTTCGAAGAGCTTAAGCGTTTTCAGGAGTCAGGGGACGTGGACCTGAACCTATCTGTGGATGAAGAAGACCTGACTGAGGAAGAGAAGAAAATCTACGTCGAATTCGGCCAGACCGCCGAAGCCACCTTCTCTGATGGTGAGGGGGATGTCGGTGAGTCGTCGGACTTCGCCTTTGACGAGTCCAATACGGGAACTGATCTCTATTCGGAGAAAGAAATTCTTTCTGAGATCGAGAAAAACTGGGATTCGGCGGCAGAGGAGCCGGTGGCAAACCTTGAGTTCGCACAGATCAAGAACCGCTGGCGCTCGGTTAAACTCGTCGACACGGCCGGTATTCGAAAGTCAAAACTGGTTGAGGGCTTCATCGAAACCCAGTCGGTCTACCGCTCACTTCGGGCGATTACCGAATCAGATATCGTGCTCTTCATGGTGGATTCCACATTGGGGATTACCCATCAGGACCGCCGCCTTTGTGACATTGCTCTTGAGAAGGGTAAATCCATCATCATCTGCTTAAACAAGATCGATCTTTTAAAGGACGTCTTTGCGGATCAGAAGAAAAAGAAAGAGTGGCTGCAAAATCTTCGTGATGATGTGCCTTGGCTCAGTTTCTGCCAACTCGTTACCATTTCGGCCCAGAAAAACCGCAACATTAATTACCTGCGCGAAGCTCTGAAGCGCACGATCGTCATTCGGAACCGAAAGATTCCGACTGGTGCTCTGAACCGCACGCTCCTTCACCTGACTGATGCCAATCCGGTGGTAGTTAAGAAGACTAATGGAACGCGCTTCAAGGTCAAGTACGCCTCGATGCTCAAGTCCAGTCCTCCCACGTTCCTCCTCTTCAGTAACAAGTCCCAGGGGATTCCTGAAAATTATAAGCGTTATCTGGTCAATGGTCTCAGGAAGGAGTTCGACCTTACGAATTCCCCGGTCCATCTGATCTTCCGGACCTCTACGGATATTGAGCGCCGGATGCGTAAGGTAGAGAAGAAAAAAAATCGGTAGTCACTCGGGGCCTGGCAACGGGCCTCTGCTTTTTACCAAGTGAAATTGTAGGATATGATGAGAGTCATGACGTTTCCGGTCAGATCCTCGTACCCGTAGGTACTTTTTGCGTTGCCCGGTATCTGTCGAAAGTCCTGGGTGAACTTATCGTAAAAATTCACAACGTGATAAAGCGCTTCGATGCCGATGTAGGACTTTTTGATCTCCACGGGAAAGTCCAGGCCCAAGCCGATCCCTGTTCCGATGCCGCCGCCGCTGTCCTTAGGAAGACCCTGCAAATCGATGAACTTGCTCGTCTGGTACCAGTATTCGAGGCGCCCAATTAGGTGAGGGTTCGAGTAGGTGATGGCCGTCCCTAAGTCTGTGGTGTCAACGTAGTATTTATAGCCGACGAAGACTCGGGTGAAATCGGTGACGACGGCACCGAGAATGCCCTGGTCTTTGTAACCATTCACCACGGTGTCCAGAATCATCGTATGTTTTGAGTACTCAAGACCCAGAATGATTGCCGACTGGAAGTCGAGAAAATAGTTCATGGAAAGGTGAAAGGTGGGGTGGTTGTCGTCGTAAGCGGTGCCACGGTTTCCGGTGAATGTGGTAAAGCCGCCGCCTAAATTCACTGAGAAAAAGCGGGCATAGCGGTAGAAGCGCTCATCTTCCAGGACCTGGGCACTCTCGAGGTCTTCGTTAAAGTCCGAAAAAATATCGGCGCCGGGAGTAAGGTCGTCTTCGACTTCCTGCATGACCTGCTCTGTGCTCTGGGCCAGGGCCCCGAAGGATAAACTCAAGAGGAGGAGGGTAAGGAGTCGACGCATAAATTAAAGGTAGAAATGCACGGCGGCCTTAAGGAACTGATCACCGAGTGTCTGGAGGGTTGCCCCATTGGAGTCGGCCTTGCGGGCCGAAATCCCAAACTCGAAGGAGAAGCCCAGGCTCTCAAGACCCGTAAAGCTAAACTCCGTTCCTAGGGTACCATCGACCTGGTAGCCGGATTGGACCTTATCTTTTTTATCATCGACGTAGTTCTGGGCCGCAAAAAGCCCCGCCATATAGAAGTTGAGCTGTGGCTCATCAAAAATGATGCGGTATAACTTAACTCCTCCCCCGTATATCGTGTTTTCCTGATCTGAGCGGAACCCCAAAACACCTCCGAGGGCGAAGGTTTTTGTCTGCTGAATCTTCAATGAGATGGCCGGGACACCATTGGCCAGCTGATTGCTGGCCCCGACACCCATCCTTCCGCGAAGGTCAGCAGCACGGAGGTGAGAAGTCGCGATCAGGAGAAAAATCAAAAGTAACTGTTTCATCGCCCCTCACATCTTTTTAATCTTTCTTTAAGTCTAGGGAATCTTTTGATCTTTGACAACGAGGGGAGAGGAGTTTTAAACTTCTAGGGAATTTATGAAAGAAAAGGACATGTGATGAGTGATGCGGCACAGACTCAGACTCTCGAACAAACGCTTAACAAAACCGATCTTGGTCACGTGATCTACGAGAACCGAAACCTCTTCTTTGGGTTTGTGGTCCTTGTTCTCCTCAGTGCGACTGGATACTCCCTCTGGCGGCAGTCCCAAAAGACCTCAGCACTTGAGACCTCTGTAAAGGTCTTTGAGTTCCAGTCCACAGTCTGGAGCGAGGTTAAGGCGGGTAAGAAAACTCCTGAGGATCTGGTGAAGGCTTTCGAGGGTCTCGATCAATCCGTACAAACCGCTCCGGTGATGATTCCTATGGTTCTTGAAATGAGCAAATTCCTGGCCGAGAAGGGGAGTTACCCTGCGGCCGATTCTTTGCTCTCCAAAGTTTCTGGTTCTCATCCTGTAGCGGCATTCTTTATCGCTCTTCAGAGAACCGCTATTCTTGAAAAACTTGGCAAGACAGATGAGGCCATCGCCATCCTCGAGCCACTGGCCCAGGGGAAAGAAGCTTTCCTTCCGGCGCGCACCTCTCTAGAGCTTGGTCGTCTCTACCTGTTGAAAGGCGAAAAAGCGAAGGCCCAGACTCAGTTTGATTTTGTCATTAACACCTACCCGAATAACGAAGAGGCCAAGCTAGCGAAGTTGTACCGTCAACAGCTAGTCCAAGCGAACCCAGCGCAATGAGATTTTTTCTCTTATTGATCCTTTGTGTTGCCTGTAGTGGGGTTCGCCCTACTGCGCCAACTCGTCCTGTTGAACAGTTCAGGGTTCTTTGGTCCAAGAACCTTGACCCGTCCTATGAAAGTGGCAACCTGCCCATCGGTCTTGGTGCGCCACGAGTCTTTAATGACATCGTTTACATGGGTAGTTTGAGTGGTGAGATGACGGCCTATGACCTGGAGAGTGGGCGAGTCCTCTGGTCGCAAAACGATAAGACTACTCTCGGTGGCCCCGCCGAGTTCTTTAAAGACCATATCGCTTATGGGGGTCTCTCAGGGCGACTTTTTGTCCGTCATTACCTGACGGGCCAGCTTAAGTATGCTATCGATCTTGGCGCACCCATCGAAAGTGCGCCCTTCTTTTTTAATGACCGTCTCCTGGTTTACCTCCGGGGTCATCAATTAGTTCATCTTGACGCTGAAACGGGGAAGATCCTGTGGGTCTATAAGCGGGCCGTTCCTGTGACCACGACACTTCAGCGCACGACTAAGCCTCTCGTGCTGGGCAACAAGATCATCGTGGGTTTTGCCGATGGATTCATCGGTGCCCTGTCCGTCGACGAGGGTCTCTTGCTCTGGGAAACCAAACTCGTGGATCAAGGGAAGTTCATCGACGTTGACCTGAATCCACTTCTGGCCGGAGGAACGATCGTGTCAGGATCCCCCTCAGGAGAACTGAAAGCGATTAATCCTGACAATGGAGCGATCTCGCGCAGCTACGGCGTTAGTGTGATGGCCCATCCTCTCTTAAAGGGTGAGCAGCTCGTTTTAGGGACCAATGACGGAGAAGTGATTCTCATGTCCATGAATGGTGAGATCTTAAAGCGCGTCAAGGTCTCTCCCCAGCCGGTCAGTGCCGTTGCTTGGTGGAAGGGAAATATTGTAGCGGCGAGTTTTGACGGCAAATTGCGTTCCGTAGACCCGCGAACCCTTGAGATCGTCGGAGAGTTTGCGATGGGCTATGAGTACTCGGCGGTTTACTCCGATCTTGTCGTCAATCAAGACTATCTTGCTGTCTACAGCGCCCGAAACCGCCTCTACGTGTTTCATTAATTCTTTTTTATCTAAAAGAATCTGACAGTTGCTCCGTGGACTTTGATTTTCTCTCTGGGTGAGGCGTACCATCTAGGGAATAGAAAACAAAGGATTTCACGATGAAACCGTTCGCTCTGCTTGCACTCCTTGCCCTCCCAGGCATTGTCTCTGCCTCCGTAACCATTCACGAAGAGCTCTTCCTTCCGGGTGCGACTCCAGAGATTGTGCGAGAACTCATCGATGCCGGTACGGTAGAGATTGATCACGTCTCGAGCGAGGGCTTCGAGCTTTACGGCCCTCGAGGGATCGCACGCTACCTTGACTCGAAGAATCTGGTCTACCTGGATATGAAAGCGATCCGTAAGCACACATTTGCGGACTATCCGAGTTCAAAAGAAATCGTCGAAAAACTCCAGGCCCTGGCGCGAAAGTATCCCCGGATCATGAGTCTTGTTTCGATCGGAAAGTCGGTCAAGGGTAACGAACTTTTGGTTATGAAAATCTCGGATAATCCTACGGTTGATGAGGTAGAGCCGGAGTTTAAGTACATCTCTTCTATGCATGGAGATGAAATCACGGGCCGGGAGCTGAGTGTAGAGTTCATCGATGAACTTGGTCGCGGCTATGGAACCAACCAGGAGATCACCGAGCTCATCAATCACACTGAGATTTATATCATGCCATCCATGAACCCAGACGGCAGTGATATGCGTCAGCGTGGGAATGCGAGCTTTAAGGACCTAAACCGGAATTTTCCTGAAATGACTCGAGATACTGAGTCGACTCCCGCTGGGCGTGAGACCGAAGTTCAGCACGTGATGCGCTTCCAGGCCTCGCGGCAATTTGCTCTTTCTGCAAACTTCCATGGGGGAACCATTGTGGCCAACTACCCTTGGGATGCGAAGTTCGATGCTCATCCTCTAGAGAACTTTGTCAAGGAGCTCTCTCTTGGTTGGGCAGAGCGAAACCCAGATATGGCAAGTTCTAGTGAATTTCCGGGAGGAATCACTAACGGTGCCGCGTGGTATATCGTCAAGGGTGGCATGCAGGACTGGAGCTATTTCTGGCACAACGACCTTCAAATCACCATCGAGCTGTCCCACCAGAAGTGGCCCAACTACGCCGAGATCCCTAAGTTCTACCAGGATAACCGGGACTCCATGCTCTACTACATGAAGCAAGTTCACCGCGGCGCTGGGGTCAAGTTCTCTAGGCCCAATATTACGGGGACGGTGGAAATCACTCAGACGTCACCTGAGACGAAGAACCTTGGATCCTATGCGTTCAAAGGCTCTGAGTTTTACAAAGTTATGCCGGAAGGTGAGTACACGTTTACTGTCCGTGAAAAAAACGCTGCGTCTCAAGAAGTCTCTGTACGGATTTGGAAAGACCGCATCTACCCGAATGGGAACTACGCTCGTCTGAACTAAGAACCTAGGGCCACGATCAGCTCAAACTCTTTCTTGTCCACCGGCAAGATCGACAGCCGGTTACCGCGCTGGAGGAGTCGCATCGTGGCAAGGGCCGGCTCCTCTTTAAGTTCTTCAAGAGGGACTGGGCGTTTAAGGTCTTTCTCGAAGCTCACATCAACCAGGAACCACCGCGGGGTCTCCCGCGTGGCCTTGGGGTCGAAGTACTCAGACTTTGGGTCAAACTGGGTTTCATCGGCGTAGGCCTTGGAGGCCACTTTCGCAATGCCGGCCACACCGGGGATATCGCAGGAGGAGTGGTAGAAGAGGATCAGGTCCCCTGGACGCATGTCGTCTCGCATGAAGTTTCGTGCCTGGTAGTTTCGAACTCCGTTCCAGGGCTCGGTTTTCTTGGGACGCTTTTTTAAGTCATCGAAAGAAAAGACGTCAGGTTCAGATTTCATCAGCCAGTAGTTCGCCATAGAGGACTATAATGGACAAGTTTGTTCGTTTAATCAAGATTCAATGAAAGATGTCATTTCTGGCCCGTTAAAGTTTGAAATTATCTCCAAAAACTTGTTTCCTTCGGGCTTTAGAGAAATCAAAAAGAGCGAAGTAACTTTTTAGAAATTCAAAATAAGCATCAAGACTTAATTTTTGATTTGATTTCATCAACTGCTCCCCACTCATCGAATAAGTCTGCATAGGATTTGATTAAGTCCCAGTTTAAATCCCCCTGACTTTCGATGAGAAACTGGATATCTGCTTTATCTTGAAATTCTCGACTACTGTCATTTTTATAAGCTTGTATCTTTAGGCCAATCAAATCTTCAGCGCGCACGAAGTTCATGCCTTCAGGTCCACCGGTATTTGAAAGCTTCAACATCTCTTTAGAAATAGGTCTTCGAGCAATCAACAAGTCTACGTAACCCACACCGGAGAATTGAATAACCTCTTTTGATTCGTTAACCAAATTAAAACCATTCTCACTTAAAATCTTTTTTGCCTGTTCTGTATCAGACTCGTGGATTAAAAGATCAAGATCAATGGTTGCCCTCGTTGAGCCATAGCAGGCCAAACCTAGACCACCGATTAAAGAGTGAGTTATCTGGGCCTGGGAGAATAGGTGATGAACAAGCTTTAGAGTCTTTCTTAGATCCATAATGATATTTTATTCTAACAGACGGGATACTGGAATACATATCTAACTATCTGAATATTGTAAGCTTTCTCCTATGACTGCCCTGATGTTAGTGACCTCGCTACAACAACGAATTTACATGAAGCATGTCTGGTCGTTGGCCTTTTCTCAACTCAGTCATTTGCCGGTGGATCTATAGATTGCTCTGGCCCCCTCCAGTCAAAGTGGTCGAGATCAGGTCATCTGTTCACAATCCTCGACTCCAGGCAACTTCCACTGAATGGAGAAACGCCTTCGTTTACAATCTCACGACCAGAGAATTTTGCCCTGCTGTTGTCTATATTCTTCCCGAGAGTTTCTGGACATAAGAGACAGGTTCCATCATTCGTTTAAAGGTTATGCTAAACGGTCAGGTCAAAGAGGTCAGATTGGGTTGCAGCGGGTTTCTGCAATAGCCAGAATAGTAATGAATAGGATTTCTGTTCTATTTTCCTGTAGTGAGTTGGAATCGGTAAGCCTGATCGTTAACATCGGTTAAGGTGAAGGATTTACGTTTATAGGCGACAAAGTCACTTTGGGGCCACAGTTAATCAAGTTTCATCCTCCTCTGTCGAAAAGAAGCATGAGGTGAAATATGAAGCACGCAACACCCTTTCTCTTAGCACTCATCGTCTCGGCCTGCGCCCACCAGCGTCCAACACCGAAGATCGTAGAGTTTCCCTACGCCGATGAGCTCCTGCGCAAGGTGCAGCTCACCAGCGGCCGAGCACCTGCGACTGATGAGTTGGCAGGACTCGAGGAGCGGTCTTCACGCCGGATCTATTTCAGTGCTCTTTACCACCAGTACCTGACCCTGGGAGAATACCTAGGGAAGAAACCGGCCCTCGCATTTTGCCCGCAGTTTCATCACGACAAGATCGAAACAGACGCTGGGATTATGCCTAAGGTTAGTATGTACCCAGCAAGTGCCGTCAGCGAAGAGGGGCGCAAGTACTTTCCGGAACTCGCTTTCCGTGGACGCAATGCACTCGGCACGTATCACGATGACCTTGGAACAGAGATTCAAGTTCTGTGCGAAGAGGGGATTTCAGACAACTACTATAAGTTTGAGAACCTCGTGACCCACTACGCTCCTAAGCCATCCTTTCATCGTGACCCGAAGGCCATGGCCTCGGTGCTGAAGATCCCGGTCTTTGCTAACTTTTACCTGATTAAGATGTTGGAAACAACCAATGCCATGAATTCATCACCAGAGGAGCGTAGGTTTATTGAGCTCACTCGCACCCACTGGTTTGGACGTTATGTGACCGAGGCGAGCCGGCTCAGGGATAACTTCGTAAAAGATAAAATGGTAAGGCGCTAAGATGAAGTTCGCTCTGGCCCTGACCTTACTTTGCACACTGTCCTGCGGTCGGGTGGAAAATAAACGCTCTGGCGACAGCGTCATCGGTCAGGTTCGAAGCCTTGTTGTTTCCCCGGCGTCTTCGGCCGATCGGTCAGGGGTAACGGAAATCTGCCAGGCCCTTATTCAGAAAGAGTCCGCCGCTTCTACGCTTCTCAATACGACTCACCAGTTCGCCACCACCCAGACTAACTGTGACGGAACCACTCAGGGCCCTGAAGATGTGACGGTGACAATCCAGCAAGAAGGATCTGACCTGATCTTCCGGCGCTCGAATAATTCGGCCTTCATCTTCCCTCAGGTCGAAACCACCCGGAGCGGGGTCCTCGCGGAGCTCTGTGGAGCGGTCTCCAATCTGACCTCTCCGCTCTTAAGCGAAACGGAGGCATTGTATTTTACCACCTCCGCGATCAGCACCAGCGATTGTCTTCCTCGTGCCGGCGAGAGGTGCATCCTCCTCGAGCGTGCCCTTGTCTCAGGGACAACTGCCACGGTCCAGTCCCGGGAGTGGCTCAGGGTTTTAACCGATGTTAACCAGGGCCGGATCGGATTTGTGAACTTCCGACGGAAGGTTTCCCGCTCCTTCTGCCCACTCAATCAGGTCATCAGTCAGAGTGCCAGTCTGAAATAAAGGTTGCCGAGGCCCCTTCCCTCAGTAAATAATTTAACTATCAGGTTAATTTATCGCTGAGGTGATTATGAAACACTTTTTGCTCTTGTCCTTAGTTCTCATGCTCACGGCCTGCGTTGACGATCCAAAAACCGAAGCTTTAACTTCTCAGCAGGAACGGCGTTTTGAACCCATCGAGCCTTCTGCCGAAGACGTTCGGCGCATCGATGCTATTTGCCGTGCGTTAACCCTTAAAGAAGATCTTCTGCCAGACCTGGCCTCAGGTAACACCATTTACACCTTCAGCTATTCCAGAAAAGAG